>JAUXFI010000124.1 GCA_030620125.1 Anaerolineae bacterium | reverse complement strand
TGGAGCAGATCCGCGCCCTGCGGCCGGGCCTGGTCTTTCTCGACCTGATGATGCCGGTCATGGATGGTTTTGAGGTCTGCCGCCGCGTGCGGGCCGACCCGGCGCTGGCCGGTACACACATCATCATGCTCACCGCCAAGGGAGAGGCGATGGACGAAAAACGGGGCCGGGACTTGGGCGTGGACGAGTACATCACCAAGCCCTTTAGCCCCTCAGCCGTCGCCACCCGCGCGCGGGAGATACTGGGAGAACTCCCCTCCTCACAGGGAGGGACGGAGGGCGTATGATGAGCCGTGCACAACCACTCGACTGGCCTGTTTTGTTCCGCTGTTTGGCCGCGCACACGGACTATGAGGAACGGCTGGACGGACTGCTGGAGGTCATCAGCGCCAGCACAGGCCTGCCCATCGTCGCCCTCTACCTGGCCGACGACCCGGAGAGCCGCTTTCACCTGGCCCGCCTGCGCCGGCCGCTTGTGGAGAGAGAAGCGCCTTCCACAGAGTCGGGCGGGCGCGTCGCCTTCCTGGGAGGCGCGATTGGCGGGCGACTGGGCTGGCAGGAGGCCAGGACCATAGCCTACGAGGGGGACGAGGAAACAAACCCAGACAGCGTAGCGGCCATCGTTGCCAGCCCGCCGCTTGACCTCCCTCGCCGGGAGGTATACGCCGCCCCCCACCTCGTCTCCACGCCCCTCGGTTCCCTCTACTCCGTGCCCCTGGTACGGGAGAAAGGGCCAGCCGACGCGCCTCAGATCGAACAAGTCGGCCTCGTGCAAGTAGGCCCCATGTCAGGCGAGCCGGGCCGGCGACTGCGCCAGAGAACCAAAGCGCTGGCCCCTCCACTGGCCCACGCCGCTGCCCTCGCCCGCGAGCAAGCACAACTGGCCGACCGGGTGGCTGCCTTTGAAACCCGCGCCGACGTTAGCCGCCAGATGCTCCGCTCCGCCTTCGAACTGGACGAGTTCCTGACCCTGCTCCTGGACCTGGCCGTCCGCGCCAGCAGGGCCGAGGCCGGATTCATCGCCCTGGCCCACGGGAGCGAGGGCGGCGCGGTCAGCCTGCACACCGCCGTCGGACTGCCGGAGGGACTGCTGGACGGCGTGGACCTGACCCCCGGCACGGGATTCCTGGACTGGCTGAACGAGGCAGACCGTTCCCTCTACGTAGCCGACTTTCAGCGCGCGGCAGACCTGGGATTGCACACCATCCTGGCCGTACCGCTGGTGCTCCCCCTCAGTTCCCCCCACCAGGGGAAAAGTGGAGACCTGCTGGGCGTACTGGGCCTGGTCACTTTTAGCGAGGGCCGCACCCCGGTCGCCCACAGCCTCACGCTGCTGGGTGTCCTTGCCGAGCAAATCCAGTTGGTGCTGGGCAACGTCCGGCTGCTCGAACTCTTCAACCAGCAGTACACGGACACCATCCACGCGCTGGCCCGCACCCTGGACGTCCGCTACCCCCACACCGCTGCCCACCACCGCCGCGTGACCGACGTGGCGATTGAAATCGCCACAGAATTAGGATGGGGTGCTGGGCGACTAGAGACACTGCGCATCGCCGGGCTGGCCCACGACGTGGGTATGTGCGGCATCGTCGAGGTCGAGCACGGCTACCAGGCCGACTTTCACCACCCCACCGTCGGCGCCGACATGTTCGACGTGCTCCCCAACGGACGGGCCATCGGCGAAATGATCGCCGCCCACCACGAGTGGTACGACGGCTGGGGCTTCCCGGAAGGACTGCGGGGCGAAGATATCCCGGAAGGAGCGCGCATCCTCGCGCTGGCCGAGTTCATCGTCGAGAGCACGACCGCCGACCCGATTCAGTCCGCCATGAGCCCATCCAAACTGCTGGAGGAAGTAAACACCCGGCGAGCACGGCAGTTCGACCCGGCCATAATAGACGCCTGGAAATCGGTCTTCGAGCGACAGCGAGCCCAGTCGCCGGCCGGCGGCCCCTTCCGTCCCTGCCACCAATACAAGGGAGAGCCGGAGGGAGCGTGCGAGACCTGCCCGGCCCGCTCTGCCGACACCCCCTGCTGGACAGAGCCGTGCGTCCGCTGCGCCGCCCACAGCGACCCGGACTGCGAAGGCTGTTTCGTCTACCTGGAGGCGCGAGAGCGGGCAAATGCAGCGGGCCAGCCCCTGCCCGCGCCGGTCGCGCGCGCCGCCGGGGAATAGACGGGGATACGAGCAGACAAGTAGACAAACAAGTAGATGAGTAGATGAGTAGACAGAACTCTTGAAAGGAAGTCGCTATGGAGTATCAGATTCAACACGAGGGAGACATCCCCATCCTTGAACTGCACGGCGTGCTCAACGTGGCCAGTGCGCCCACCTTCCAGACCGCCCTGCAATCCATCCTGGACGAAGGAGGCAACCAGATAGCCATGGACATGGCCGACGTGTCCTTCATGGACAGTTCCGGCCTGGGCGTGCTCATCGCCGCGTGCCGCCGTCTGGATGGCATGGGCGGCCGCATCGCCCTGCTCAACGTCGTGCCGGCCGTGCGCAAGGTGCTGCAACTCACCCGCACCGACCGGACTTTCGACATGCACGACACACTGGACGCGGCCATCGCCGCCCTGCAGTAGGAGAACCAACCTACCGACACAGGAGGAAACGTGGACATCCAAGTCAGCAAGCAGGAAAACATCGCCATCCTCGTCGTGAGCGGCGATGTAGACGCGCAGTCAACGCCACAACTGGACGACTGCTTGAGCGAACTGGTCAGCCAGGGAGAACAGAACTATGTCATTGACTTGAGCGGTGTCCCCTTTATGGACAGTTCCGGGCTGGCGACGCTGGTCAAGCTCTTTAAGCGCATTCGCATCGGCCACGGTGACGTAAAGCTGGCCGGCCTCCGCTCCGAGATACTCAAAATCTTCCAGCTCACTCGCCTGGATCGCGTTTTCGACATGTGTGAAAACCAGTCCGAAGCAATAGCCAGCTTTGGGTAGGGAGAGACATGACGACATACCGGCTGGCACTGGTAGGCGGGCTGGAACTGGCTGGTCAAGTCCGGGAGTGGGTCTGCGAGCAAGCGCGCGAGGCTGGCTTCGACGAAGAGGCCGTCGCAGACGCAACGCTGGCCGTCAGCGAAGCCGTCAGCAACATCGTGCGCCACGCCTACGAGGGACGCAGCGACGGGCGAATCGAAGCGACCCTGACCGTGGACCAAACGGCGCTCACACTCCGCCTGCGGGACTATGGCCGCAAGTTTGACCTGGCCGCCTACCAGCCGCCCAACCTGGACACCCCCACAGCGGGAGGGTACGGCATCTTTCTCATGCGTACCGTCATGGGCGAGGTGCGGTACGAGACCGGCCACGCGGAGAGGACGGAACTCGTATTGGTCAAGAAACGGTGACAGAGCGAGTCTGCGAATCAGCGAATCAACGAGTCTGCGAATCAGCGAATCAGCGAGTCGGATCTATGGACATTCACGAGCATCAGAGTTCAATGTTTGACGTCTGCTTGATCCTGGAGGGCACCTATCCCTACATCGTCGGGGGCGTGTCGAACTGGACGCACGCGCTGTTGAGCGGCCTCCCCGAACTGGACTTTGCCCTGGTTCATCTCGGAAGTGGCGATGAGGAGTCAAGAGAAACCCGGTCTCTGGCCTACACACCTCCCGCCAATCTACGACACCTGCAATACGTGCCCCTGGGACAATTTGATGACCCAGACGACGCGGCGGCGGCGCTGCCTGTCGCGCTAAACCTGCCCCGGGCGCGGGTCTACCACGCGCTGGCGACCGGTTTCGCCGGACTGCTGGGAGCACAGATCAAAGCACTCACCGGCCGCCCTCTGCTCCTCACCGAACACGGCATCTATTGGCGAGAGATCCAGCAGGGGGCGGGCGAACTAGAGTGCGGCTTTCGGGTAATAGATGACAATGGCAGCGGGGCCAAACTGACCGCACAGCGAGTACACTGGACAGCCTGCTTCAAACAGTTGGCTCGTTTGGTCTACGATCAAGCCGACGTCATCGTCACCGTCTGCCAGGCCAACCGCGCGCTTCAGATCGAGGCGGGCGCCGCCCCTCCCCGCTGCCAGATCATCTCCAACGGGGTAGACCTGCACCGCTTTGGCGCGCCCTGCCCCCGCTTCCTGCCCAGGGACAGGCCATACCACGTCGGCCTGGTGGGACGGGTGGTACCCATCAAAAACGTCAAGCGCTTCATCCGCGCTGCGCGGCAGGTCGCCGACCGGCTGCCCTCCGTTTGCTTCTGGGTTCTCGGCCCCACCGATCACGACTCTATCTACGCCAACGAGTGTCGTGACCTGGCGCAGGAACTCGGCCTCCTGGAAAACGACCAGTTGCACTTCGCGGGCCAGGAAGATCTGGCGGCCTGGTATCCCCGGCTCGACCTGCTGGTACTCACCAGCGTCAGCGAAGGGCAACCGCTGGCCCTGTTGGAGGGGATGGCCGCCGGGATACCGGCCGTGGCGACCAGGGTTGGGGGTTGCGCCGAGCTGCTGCAAGGCGCATCAGACGCCGACCGTTGCCTGGGGCCGTCGGGCTTCCTCGTCTCCCCAGACGAGGAGGAAGACGAAGAAGTGGCTGCGGCAGTGGTGGCGGCTCTCAGCCACCCGAACCGCTACCGGGCCATGTCCCGCGCCGGCTGGCGGCGTGCCCGGCGCTACTACGACACATCCCACTACTTGCGGGCCTACGACGGCATATACCGGAATATGGCGGAATGTGGACACGCTGAGGAAGAGCTCAAGGTCACACAATTGGTTACTACTCGCCCTCCCGCAGGTTGGGACGGATTTTCAATGCACAAGCACGTCCCAACAGCTGTGCAAGCCTGCGAATACAGCAAATCGTAACCTGCGGGAGGGTAGCCTGAGCGGTTACCAGAATTGGGAAATGACAAGGTAAAGATCGTTTTCTCTGAATAGCGATGATGGAATGGCTCCAAGATGAAGATCGGTATCCTGCACCAGTACAGCCTGCTCAGTTCCGGGAGCGGCGTCTACGTCGCACACCTGGCAGAGGGACTGATGAACAGCGGGCACACCGTCCACGTATTCTGCCGCAACATACCGAATGCTGGACTGGATTTTGTGGGAGCCGTCGTCCGGCACACGCCCACCGGGACAACCTGGCTCGGTCAGAGACCGATCAGAACGGAGACCTTCCCCCTGAAGGGGGGATTGAGGGGGCTTAAGAGACCGGCCAGAACAAAGACCTCCCCCCTGAAGAGAGGATTGATGAGGATCAGGAGACCAACGCCCGCCTGCACCGTTCACCTGCTGCAAGGCGCCGTGTGTCCCGTCGCCTATCCGCGCACCGAAGCGCCGCAAAGCCCGCTGTTCATCGGGTTGAGCGATGCCCAAATCGAAACCTGCGTCAACTGGCAGGTAGCACAAGTGATCTCCGTCGTGCAGGAGGCAGGACTGGAAGTATTGCACGCCAACCACGTGATACTGATGCCAGCCGTGGCCGCGCGCGTGAAGGCGACTACCGGTATTCCCTACGTCGTGACCGTCCACGGCAGCGCCATCGAATACGTCGTCAACCGCGACCAGCGCTACCTTTCCTACGCCCAGGAGGGGCTGAGCCAGGCCGACCGGGTCATTGTCCTCAACCAGGACGTAAGAGAGCGGACGCTCGCCGTCTGCCCGGACGCTCACGTCGTCGAGGTGCCCGTGGGCGTAGACACAGCCATCTTTACCCCAGCCCTGGCCCAGGCCATGCCCAGAATGTAAACCAGAAGCAAGCGCCCAGATAGCAGCCACACGAAACTGATCCGTTGATGTCCAAGAATCCGTTAATGTCCTGAAATCCGCGTTCTCAGGAGAACAAAATGATCACACCAACAACAATCCAAACCCGCTCGACGTACCCGCCGTTCATCCCGTGGCCCGGCCCACGCCTGCCGCGCCATCGCTCCGCGCAACCTCAGCCTCAGACCGTCGTCTACGTGGGCAAGCTCTCGTTGGAGAAACGCGCTCACTGCCTGCTGGCGGCCGCGCCGATCATCCTGACCCACGCCCCTCATGCACGACTGCTGATGGTGGGGGATGGCGCCACGCGCGAGCCTATGGAGATGCTCGTTGCCGCCCTGAGCAGGGGGGACCTGACCGCAGCCAGGTACGCCTTGTACCAGGCCTGCGACATCAGCCACGAAGGACATTTCATCCCCTACGT
>JAUXFI010000132.1 GCA_030620125.1 Anaerolineae bacterium | reverse complement strand
TCGCTCCGAGGGGATTGCCAAACCTGTGGTGAGCATAGTCGAACCATCCCCGCTTTGGGCCTGGATCTGGCGATCCAGGCCGAGCAAGATTGGATTTGCCGGGTCTGGCAAAGGTCACGAGGATGGATAAGGAGGGTAGTCCAATGACTCTAACCAACACGCAAGAACTGGGGTTCGAGTTTGAAGAGACGCGCCTGCACATCCCAGGGCGGGGGTGGCGCGCCGCCGTCATCGTGTTGGGGATGATCCTGACCGGAGTGGCTTGTGTCGTAATCGGCCTGGCCTTTGCACAAAGCTCGTGGTGGTATTCTTATGGCACTGACCAGGCCCTGGATCAAACATCTCTGGCGCGCGTCGAGGAGATACGGGACGATGTGGACGCTGGTGGTTCAGCGCCCGAGGCGGTGATGTGGTTGAACGCGGCGCTGGACCACAATGTCCATCCCACCGATATGCGCACCCATCTCCTCGCGGCGCAGGAGGCGCTGGGGGCGACCGGTGACCCGAAACTGGCCGCGGCCGCGGAGGAGTTGCGGGCGATCATCCAGATGATACGGCCGGTTCCTCTCTGGGAAACGACCACTCCTCGTCCCGTGCCCACGCTGGAGTGGCCCTGGTGAAAAGAACGAGATGACGATCCAGGTCGGTCTGGCGTTGAGCGGTGGCGGGGCCAAGGGCATTGCCCACATCGGCGTGCTCAAGGTGCTGGAGGAGGCCCAGGTCCCCGTGCACATGTTGGCTGGCACCAGCATGGGCGGGGTCGTGGCCGCCATCTACGCCGCCGGACGTTCGGCGGCTGAGATCGAACAGTTTGCCCGTTCCATCCGCCTGCTCGACATCGCCCAGCGCGACCGCACTGGCCTGGGACTACTGGGCCAGGATAAGATAGCCGGATACCTGCGCGAGGCCCTGGGAGGCGACCTGGCTTTCGACCAGTTGCAACTGCCTTTGGCGCTCGTCGCGGTGGATCTGGAGACGGGCAAAGAGGTGATCATCCGCGAGGGTTCGGTCGTCGAGGGGATACTGGCGACGACGGCCTTGCCCATCGTCTTCCCGCCCCTGCGCTGGCAAGGCCGCCTCCTGGTAGATGGTGGCGTGCTCAACCCTGTTCCCTTCGACGTGGCGCGGCAGATGGGAGCCGACCGCGTCGTCGCGGTATACACCGTGCACGATCTCCCCGATGTGCTGGAGGTCGAACCACCGGCCGGCGGCCGAGGAGCCGAGGCGGTGATCCGTCTGTTGTTATATCGCTCCCGCTGGACGCCGCTGCTGAACGTCAGCGAGCGCAGCCTGAGTATTATTAGCGACAAACTGGTCGAGCAGCGGCTGCAGGAAGCCCCACCTGACTTGATGATCGAGATCCCGCTCAAGGGCGTGGGGCTCTTTGACCTGGACCAGGTGGACACGTGTCTGAAGGCAGGCGAAGTGGCCGCCCGCCAGCACCTATCCGAGTTAC
This sequence comes from Anaerolineae bacterium, assembly GCA_030620125.1. The sequence goes on along the minus strand of JAUXFI010000132.1, from coordinate 4,400 downwards.
TCGAATTGCGCGACATGCCTTTGCCAAGTCGCTGGACCCGCTGGTGGCGCGAGTTGCGCCGACAACTGCCGTTACGCATTACGCATTAGTACCTTGACGATGATATTCTTGCGCAGAAAACAAGGATTTTGGAGAAAATTGAACCACAAAGAACACAAAGATCACAAAGATTAGCTCTCTTCTTGGTGTTCTTGGTGTCCTTGGTGCTCTTTGTGGTAAGAGTTGTTCTGGTTCTGGCTTGTCCAGGTTAGGAATTACGCCAAGATGTACCGCAAAGTCATTATCCCACTTGATGGATCTGAACTGGCCGAGGGCGTTCTGCCTCACGTCGCGGAATTGATCCGCGGCCGGGATAGCCAGGTCTACCTGCTCTCCGTCAATCCGATGATGAGGGGAGTAGCACCGACCCTCGTGGATTTGCGTCCCAAAGGGGAGGAGCGGCAGCGCGCTGAGCAAGAGCTGAGAGAGTACCTGCGGGCGGTGGCAAGTCGGCTGGAGCCGGTCGCCGCCGGGGTGGAGGTCAGCGTCTGCTTTGGCCGGCCGGCCGACGAGATTCTTACCTTTGTCGGCGAGGTGGGTGCAGATTTGATCGCAATGTCCACGCATGGTCGTTCTGGCATCAGCCGCTGGGTCTTTGGCAGCGTCGCCGACAGGGTGCTACGTGGCGCCACGTGTCCTGTGTTGCTGGTGCGGGCCGGGCGAACGCAACTCCAAACAGTCTACCAGCGCATCCTCGTGCCGCTTGATGGTTCCGAGTTGGCAGAGCAGGTACTGCCTTACGTGAAGGCGCTCGTCCGTCCCATCCAAACATCCCCCCTGGAGGGGGGATCGAGGGGGGTGACACGCGTCTTTCTCGTCTCGGTTCTGACGACCGGGCTGGGTGATCGCACCGTGGCGCTTTTGACGAGTTACCCCCCTGGGCTGCGGCTAGCCACGACCGCGCTCCACCACGCCGAAATCCAGTTACGGAGCTACCTGCGAAGCGTGGCCGCCGCATTGCGCGATCAGGGGGCAGTGGTGCACATCGCTGTTCGACAGGGTCTGCCAGCCGACGAAATCCTGGCTTACGCTGCCAAAGTCGAGGCGGATCTGATCTGTATGACCACTCACGGGTTCTCTGGTACGAGCCGGTGGGTGTATGGAAATGTAGCGGGAAAGGTGCTACAAGGGGCGCACAGCCCCATGCTTTTGGTCCGTCCAAAATCTGAGTAAGGAGGAAATGGGGTATGAATATCGGAATTCCAAAGGAGCGCAGGGACTTGGAACAGCGGGTAGGGTTGACGCCCTACGGGGTAGAGTTGCTTGCCCGCGCTGGCCACGCCTGCTACATCGAGAAAGAGGCCGGGTTGGGAGCCGGCTTTACCGATTATCACTACGAGCGGGCCGGCGGGCGCATCGTCTATTCCGGCGAGGAGGTCTATGGCCGGGCCGACATGGTGCTCAAAGCGGTGCGGCCCACCGCTGAGGAGCTGGATGGGCTGCGCGAGGGACAAATCCTGTGCGGTTTCCTCCACCTGGCCGCCGCCCGCCGGGAGACGGTGCAGACGTTGCTGGATAAAAAGATCACCGCCGTCGCATACGAGACCATCGAGGAGGATGATGGGACTTTGCCGGTGTTGCGCACGATGAGCGAAGTGGCCGGACGCATGGCGCCGCAACTTGCTGCTACCTTCCTGCAAAGCGACCACGGCGGGCGGGGCGTGCTCCTCAGCGGGGTGCCTGGAGTTCCTGCAGCCAGGGTTGCCATCCTGGGAGCAGGAGTGCTGGGAATTAACGCCGCTCGCACATTCGTCGGGCTGGGGGCCGATGTGTTCATCCTCGACCACAACCTGGAGAAACTCCGCCAGATAGACCGGCTGTTCAAGGGCCAGGTCGCCACGATGATCGCCTATTCCTTCAATATAGCCCGCGTGGCTCGTTTCGCCGAGGTGCTGATTGGCGCGGTACTGATGCCAGGGGCCAGGGCACCCGTCATCGTCACCCGCGAGATGGTTCGCTCAATGAAGAGGGGGGCGGTCGTCATGGACTTTAGCATTGACCAGGGGGGGTGTGTAGAGACCAGCCGGCTCACCACGCTGCGGGACCCCGTCTTTATCGAGGAGGGGGTAGTTCATTTCTGCGTACCCAACGTGCCCGGAGCGGTTCCCCGTACAGCGACTCACGCTTTCAACAACGCTGTCTGGCCCTACATTCGCTGTGTCGCTGAGGTTGGACCAGAGGAGGCGCTGGAGGAACTGCCTGGCCTTGCCGGGGGGGTCGCCACCAGAGAAGGCAAAATCGTGAACGAGCCACTGGCCGCGGCCTACTACGCTGGAACGGAGGGTGGGCGATGAGTTGGATGAAGACTTACGAGAGCCGTGTCACGACGGCTGAGGAGGCCGTCAAGGCCATCAAGTCAGGCGACCGTATCTTTCTCACCGGCAACTGTAGCGTGCCGAGAAAGTTGATGGAGGCGTTGGTAGCTCGTGCCCCCGAGTTGGAGGACGTCGAGGTTTGTCACGCCCTTACCATCGGGTCGAGTGATTACGTCGCGCCGGAGATGGAGGGCCACATCCGCGCCAATGCGCTCTTCATCGGCCCCAACGTGCGTAAGGCGGTTTGGGAGGGACGGGTGGACTTTACACCGGTGCTCCTTTCAGAGTTTACGCTGCTCTTCAAGAAAGGCATCCTGCCAGTGGACGCCACCTTCGCCCAGCTTTCGCCGCCCGACGAGCACGGCTTTTGTTCCTACGGCATCGAGGCTGGGCTGACCAAGTCGCCGGCCGAGGCGTCGAAAATCATCATCGCCGAGATCAACGAGAACATGCCGCGTTGCCTGGGCGATTCCTTCATCCACGTTAGCCGGTTGGACTACATTGTGCCGGTGGACTATCCCCTGCTAGAATTGTCAATGACAGAGGGTGGGCTTTCGGACGTGCACGTCAAGATCGGCGAGTACATCGCCGAACTGATCCCCGATGGGGCGACGATGCAGATGGGCATTGGCGCGATTCCCGACGCCGTGCTCCACTTCCTGTACGACAAGAAGGATCTGGGAGTGCACACCGAGTTATTCTCGGATAGCGTGATTGACCTGGTGGAGGCCGGTGTGCTCACCAACGCCCGCAAGACGCTGAACCTGGGCAAGATCACCGCCGGCTTTATGCTGGGGACGAAGCGGCTCTACGACTGGGTGCACGACAACCCGCTGATCGAACTGCACCGCACCGAGTACGTCAACGATCCCTTCGTCATCTCCCAGAACTACCGGCAGGTGGCGATCAACTCGGCCATTGAGATAGACCTGACGGGCCAGGTGTGCGCGGATTCCATCGGTCCCAAGCTGTACAGTGGAGTGGGGGGGCAACTGGATTTCATCTACGGCGCGTCCCGCTCCGAGGGAGGCGTGCCCGTCATCGCGCTGCCGGCCACGGCCAAGGGGGGAACGTTAAGTCGCATCGTGCTCATGCTCAAGCAGGGCGCGGGGGTCGTCACCTCTCGCTATCACGTCCACTACGTGGTGACAGAGTACGGAGTGGCGGACCTGTACGGGAAGACGATCCGCCAGCGGGCGCGGGCGCTGATCAACGTCGCTGCCCCCCGGTTCCGGGACGAGCTGACGCGGGCGGCGAAGGAGTTGAACTATATCTAGGGCTCGCCGACCAGGTCGTACTCCAGCGCGGCAGTGATGCGCACGGGGACGATCTCCCCGACCGGCAGCTCTGCCTGCACCAGCACCAGGCCGTCAATCTCGGGCGCGTCGCGGTAGGAGCGGCCCACGCTCAGCCCGTCTCCCTGGCCTTCGATCAGCACGTCCAGCGTTTGTCCCACCAACGCTCGGTTCTTTGCCAGGGATATGGGCTGCTGGGTCTCCATCAGCCGCTCGCGCCGCTCTTCTTTCACTTCAGGTGGCACGTCGTCCGCCAGACTGGCGGCCGGCGTGCCTTTCTCGTGGGAGTAGGTAAAGACCCCCACGCGGTCGAACTCCATCTCGGCCACCAAGTCCAGCAGCGCCTGGAATTCTGTCTCTGTCTCGCCGGGGTAGCCCACCAGGAAGGTGGTGCGGATGGCGATCTCGGGCATCGCTGCTCGCAGCCGCGCTACCGTGCGGCGCACTTCCTCGACGTCGGCCGGGCGGCGCATGCGGCGCAGCACGTCGGGGTGGGCGTGCTGGAGGGGCAGATCGAGGTAGGGCAGGATCTGCGGGTGGCGGGCCAGCGTCTCAATCAGCCGCTCCGTGATGCGGCCGGGATAGGCGTACATCAGGCGAATCCACGGTACCTGCGGCACCGCTGCAACCAGTTGTTCCAGCAATTCCGCCAGTCCTTTCTGCGACCTAACCCCCCGGCCCTCTTCCCTACGAGGGAAGGGGGAGGCAGGGACTCCCTCCCCCCGTTTCGGGGGGAGGGCCGGGGGGGGGG
>JAUXFI010000147.1 GCA_030620125.1 Anaerolineae bacterium | reverse complement strand
GTGTTCCGCAAGGTGGAGGGGCCGGTGGTGGTGGAGGAGGTTGAGGGACAAGGAGACGGGGAGACAGGGGGACAAGGGGACAAGGAGCAGGGAATGACTGCGGCTGAATTGTTTGTTGCTCAGCCGGAGGCTTTTGATTTGACAAAGCCGTATTTCGTCGGGCAGGCGCATTTGACAGAGTTCGCGCCGCAGGTGGACAAGGAGGAGTGGCGCTGGGAAGAACCGGATGCACCCATAAAGCGCACGCCTCTGTACGAGACCCACAAGAAGATAGGGGCAAAGCTGGTTCCCTTCGCTGGATGGGAGATGCCGGTCTGGTACACCTCGGTGAGCGACGAGCACCGGGCGGTGCGGGAGGCGGCTGGTCTCTTCGACGTGGCCCACATGGGAGTCTTTGAGGTCGAAGGACCGCACGCCACCGCCTTCCTGGATACAGTCCTATCCAACTATGCTGCCTGGCTGGAAGACGGCCAGTCCTGCTATGGCTATTTGCTCGACCCCGATGGAAACATCATTGACGACGTGATGATCTACCGCCGCCGGGCCGATCTCTATCTGATGGTGGTCAACGCCTCCAACGAGGACAAGGACTGGGACTGGCTGAACGCGGTGAACGAGCGGCGGGTCGTCATTGACCGGGAGCGCCCGTGGGTGCAGGTAGAGGCGCAAGCGACCCTGCGCAACCTGAAAGACCCGGCTTCGGGTGAACGGCAGAAGCGGGACATCGCCCTACAAGGGCCAGCGTCCCTGCCGACGCTGCAGGCGCTGACCGGCGACCCGGAACTGAAGGCCGCACTGGCCCGGGTGCGCCGCACCGACCTGATCGAGTGCGAACTGGCGGGGATTCCCCTGGTGATAGCCCGCACCGGCTACTGCGGCGAGGAATGGGGATACGAGATCCTCGTCCATCCCGACGAGGTCGTCAATCTGTGGAATGCGATTTTGGAGGCTGGAGAGCCGTTCGGCGTAAAGCCCACGGGGCTGGCGGCCCGCGACTCGACGCGCACTGAGGCCGGGCTGCCGCTCTATGGCCACGAACTGGCCGGGCCGTTTGACGTTTCCCCCATCGAGGCGGGCTTTCCTGGCTACGTCAAGTACCACAAGCCCTTCTTCGTGGGGCGGGACGTGATGCTGGCGCGGGAGGAGAGCCGTGCGCGGGAGGTGATCCGCTTCCGCGTCAATCAAAAGGGCGAGCGGATGCCCCACACGGGCGACCCGGTGGTCAACAAGAAGGGCAAGCAGATCGGGCAGATCACCAGTTGCTCCATTGACAGCGAGGGCTACCTGCTGGGACTGGCTCTGGTCGAGAAGCGGTACAATGAGCCAGAGACCCCCATTGCCATCTTTACCCTGCGCGGCAAGTCGCTCGCAGAGGCGCTGCTAAAGGGCAAGAAAGTGGCGTTGCCGGTGGAGGCGACGGTACTCACTCGCTTCCCGGAGCGGGAGGGGGCGCGGATGAGGATGGGAGGAGAGGATTAGTAGGTGAGTATATGAGTCGTATCATCAGCACCGAAGCACCGGGGAAAGTCCGTAATCAACATCGCCGCACCATCGCCGAGGCACTGCGTCGCCTGAGCCAGAAGCTGCAACTGGACGACGAGGGCAAAGACCTGGCTGCCCTGATCATCTTCTGCCTGCACGGCATGGCCGACACTGTTGACCGGACCATTGACTCCTGGGAGAAGCGTGACTATTGGATGAAGGCGGAGCGCTTTCGTGAGCAGTGGCGCTGGCTGGAACCTACCGCCGATGGACTGAGCGCGGTCATCTATAAGGGTGAGTGGGACCAGCTTCCGGTCACTCTGGCCCAACTGATGCCCCATTTTGCCGACGTCACGATCAAGCAGATGACTCGCAAACCGGCGCTGTGGCAGGGCGCTTACGAAAAGTTTATGGGGGAGGACTGAGAACGTAGAACGTAAAGACGTGAAACAGCCCCGGCGGCCTTTTGGCTCACCGGGGCTATTCTGTGTCTATGCGCAACTACTCAGGCGGGAGAACCCTTGCGAAGGTTTGGTGAGAGCTTTCGGGCCAAAAGCGTCTTTGCCTACCAAAAGTTGCCCCGGCGACAAGGCCATTCGCAACCTTCGCAAGGGTGGTTGAGTAGTTGCGTCTGTGCATCTCTCAATTCGTTAATGTCCTGGAATCTGTGTTCTCCAGCGGCATCATCACCAGCCCGCTGATGATCTTGGGAAAGAAGTCGGTGGACTTTTGCGGCATTTTCTCGCCGGCCTCGGTGCAAGCCCGCACCTGCTCCATCCGCGTCGGGTTCAGTACCAGCAGGAACTCTGCCTCTTCCCGGTCCACCGCGTCGTATCCCATTTGCACGTCGCGCAGATAGTTGATGTTTTCCTTGCGCTCCACCGCTGCCTTGTCAATTCCCAACACCCGCTCAATGAACAACTCGTGCAGCACCGCGACGTCGAGCAGCCTCCAAGCGGGAGCGCGCTCCGGCAACAGTTGCTCCAACACGGCAGGGTCTCGCAGCGTGAGCGCGGCGTAGGTCCCGTCGTAGAAACCGAGGCGCGGGTGCGACGGCTCTGCCTTTGCCAGCGCTGTCTCCAGTGCTGCCTGGTCCGCCACTTGCATCACCTCAAAGTACCCTTTCTCCTGTGCCCGCCCCAGTACCGCTGCTCCGTCCATCCGCCCGTATGAGTGGATGAGACGGTGAGTGGGGAGAATCACCAGGCCGGGGTCTTCCATGCTCACCAGCGTCACCATGCGATAGTTGAAGCCGGCGTCGGGCGGGGCAGCGGGGTATTTTGCTCGCATCTCGTCCCGGTAGTTGAGCGCCGTCTCGTAGCGGTGGTGGCCGTCGGCGATGATCAGGTTGCGCCTGGGGGCCATCTCCTCCACCACGGCCTGTATCACCTGCGGATCGGTCACGGGCCAGAACTGCTGCGTCACGTCGTGCTCGAATAGCTCACGCAACTCGAAGCCAGGCTGCTTTTCGATGGCTGCCCTCAGTAACTCGTTGATGCGGTTGCCGGGGTAGAGCATAAAGATGTGGCCAACGTTGGTCGCCGTGGCGCGCATCAGGTTCAGCCGGTCCACCTTGGGGCCGGAGTGCGTGCGCTCGTGGGGCAAGACGATGCCCTCGTCAAACCGGCTCAGTTCCAGCGCGGCGATCAGTCCCTTACGGGTCTTGGTACTGCCATCGGGAAGGGTAGCGGTCTGGTGGAGAATGTAGAGAGCAGGCGACTCTTCCCGCATCAGGATACCCTTCCGCAGCCAGGACTGGTAGTAGTCGCGGGCGCGGGTGTAGACGTTGTCTGCCTCTCCATCACCTGCCTGTTCCTTGCCCTTGATGATACGCACGACGCTGTAAGGGCTTTGGTCGTAGTACTTGTCCTGCAGGCCGTGCCGCACCCGGTCGTAGGGCTGGCTGATGACGGTGGAGAGATCGTTGATCTTTTCTGGGTTGTAGCGTACACCTCTGAAAGGTCGAATGGTTGCCATGGTTTATCTCCTACTTGCTTATCGTTTGAATGTGATCAACATACTTGTCAGCTTTCAGAACACGCCAGGTTTTGGCATACTCATGAGCGGGAACAACAGCCAACCCTTTGCGACCAAAGTCTCCACTACGAGTTCGATTCGTGAGGTTGGAACTCTAACTTGTAAAAGTAGACTGCGACCACCACATAGGCGATGGTCTTGGGCAACATCAATATGCCGGTCATGGGATAACGGTCCACCAGCAGGATGGTGCCGATGTAACAGGCGAAGGAGATGATCACAGCCCATCCTGTGCCGGCAAACCACTTTCCGGCCGGATTGGGCGTCGTCGAGGCTGCTTGCAAGAACAGATAGGCCAGGCTAAAGCCGGCCAGGGTGAAGGGGATATTGCGGTAGATGCGCCACGCCGGCGCCGAGCCGCCCCAGTTGTTCTGCGGGAAGAACAGGAGCACGAGGCGCACGACGAGCAAGCTTACGATAGCCGTCTCCACCCACGTCAAGGGCAGATTCATCTTTTCCTGGCGATAGAACAGCACAAAGAGGTAGAAAAAAACCAGCGTGAAAGAGGTGGCAAACGCGCCCAGTCCCACCCACGAGACCTCACGCCCGCCCCACGCGCAGGCAATACTTTCGACGCCGGTGAGGGTGCGGTGAGCCCGCGCGACGAGGTGGAATATATCCCCCACGCCCAGCGTGAGTACAGCGCAGAGCGGCCAACGGCTCACCCGCCGCTGCGCCGGGGGTTGGCGCAGATAGCGCCAACCCATCAACGCAGCCAGCACCCAGATGGTGGTCAGGTAGGCCAGATTAAAAGCGGTGACGAAAAGGTCCATTGTTCCGGCCATATCCTGCTACCTCAGGTGTAGTGTTGGCGATAGAACTCTACCGCGATCTGCGCTACCTCCTCCCCCACTCGCGCCTTGGCCTCTCCCGTTCCCGCGCCGATGTGAGGGGAACCGATGACCTGCGAGAGTTCCATCAGCCGCCGGCCCCGCTCCTCCTTCTCGTCCTCAAAGACGTCCAAGGCTGCGCCAGCCACCTTGCCGCTCTTGATGGCATCGTACAGCGCCGTCTCATCCAGCGTGCCGCCGCGCCCGCAGTTGACGATGTAGACCCCGTCCTTCATCTTCCCGAACGCTTCCGCGCCGACGATGTAGCGAGTCTCCGGCGTGTAGGGTACGTGGAGGGAGATGTAATCGGCACGCGGCAGCAAGTCCTCCAGATCCACCAGGGCTACGCCTTCTCGCGCCTCTTTGATGTAGGGATCGTAGGCCAGCACGCTCATGCCCAGGGCCAGGGCCTTTTCTGCTACCAGGCGGCCGATGCGTCCGTAGCCGACCAACCCCAGTGTCTTGCCCGCCAGTTCTGTCCCCTTGCTGAACACCTTCTTCTCCCACTTGCCGTCCTTCATAGAGGCGGTGGCCTGGGGGATGGGGCGGGCCAGCGCCAGGAGATAGCCGACGGTCAGTTCGGCCACCGAGTTGGAAGACGCAGCGGGGGTGTTGCGCACCTCGATGCCTTTCGACTGGGCATAGTCCACGTCAATGTTGTCCAGCCCCACGCCACCACGGACGATCAGTTTCAGATTGGTTGCCTTATCAATCAGGGGAACACGCACCTTTGTGCGGCCGCGGACAACCATGGCGTCATAGCCGGCGATGACCGTCTCCAATTCCTCCGCCGTGATGTCGTCCCGCACGTCCACCTCGATCCCTGCCTCTCGCATCGCGGCGATTGCAGCGGGGGCCGTTGGGTCACAAATTAGTAGTTTCATCGTTGCCTCCTTATGTTCGTAGATTCGGGATTCGTAAATTCGGGATTCGGCTACCAAGTTTACGAATCTACGAATCTACGAATTTACGAATCTACAGTCCAAGAATATCCTCAATTTGCCCCAGCAGCCACTCGATGTCATCCAACGTCAAG
>JAUXFI010000019.1 GCA_030620125.1 Anaerolineae bacterium | reverse complement strand
CTTGCTGGAAACCGCCCTGGACCACTCCCTGCAGGCCCTGGGGCTGGAGATAGGCGCCATCTGGACAACGGACCAGCACGTCCTCCGGGGCATTCCCCCGGAGATCGGCCCGGCCATGACCCACATGGTCCGGGCCGCCGGCGTGGACACCCCCGGCCCCATTGCTGTGGAGGATTGGCAAGAGGAGGTGAGCGGGCCACACTCGGCCCTGTCGCCGCTGATGGCCCGCTTTGGCATCCGCGCCTCCGTCGTCGTCCCCATCCTGGCCGAGGGGCAGCGCATCGGCGGACTGGCCCTTGCTGCTTCGGAGCCCCGGCCCTGGGGCACTGAAGAGGTGGCCCTGGTGGAAGCGGTGGGCCAGCAACTGGGTGGGGCGGTGGGGCGGCTCCGTCTGCTGGCGCAAATCCAGGAGCAGGCCCAACAAGTGCAGCAGATCGTAGACACGGTGCCGGAAGGGGTGCTATTGCTGGATGCCGCTGGGCAAGTCGTCCTGGTCAATCCGGTGGCAGAAAAAGACCTGGCTGTTCTGGCCGATGCCGAGGTAGGGGATACCCTTCGACCAGGCTCAGGGCAGGCCCTCACCCACCTGGGCGACCGTCCGCTGGCGGAACTGCTGACCTCGCCCCCCAAGGGGCTGTGGCACGAAGTAGCGGCGAACAGCCGCAGCTTTGAGGTCATCGCCCGGCCATTGGAAGCCGGCCCCACGCCTGGGGGGTGGGTGCTGGTCATGCGGGACGTGACGCGGGAGCGGGAAATCCAACGGCGTGCCCAGCAGCAGGAACGGTTAGCAACGGTGGGCCAACTGGCGGCCGGCATCGCCCACGACTTTAACAACATCATGGCGACGATTGTCCTGTACGCCCAGATGTCATCGCGGGCGGAAGGATTATCCACCCGCGACCGGGAGCGGTTGGCGACGATCGATCGGCAGGCGAAACACGCGACCAATCTGACCCAGCAAATCCTGGACTTTAGCCGGCGCGCGATGCTCGAACGGCGACCGCTGGACCTGTCGCCGCTCTTGAAAGAGCACGTTAGGCTGTTGAAGCGCACTCTCCCAGAGAGCATCAAGATCGTCCTGGACTACGGGCCGGACGAGTACACGGTCAACGCCGACCCGACCCGCATGCAGCAGGTGGTGATGAACCTGGCCCTCAACGCACGGGATGCAATGCCGGAGGGAGGAAACCTGCGTTTCGGGTTGGAGCGGATACAGGTTCAGCCCGGCGAGTCGCCGCCCCTGCCGGAGATGGGTGCGGGCGGATGGGTGCAGGTGACGGTTTCGGACACCGGCACCGGCGTTCCACCCGACGTGCTGCCGCACATCTTTGATCCCTTCTTCACCACCAAAGCGCCTGGCAAAGGCAGCGGGTTGGGACTGGCCCAGGTGCACGGCATCGTGAAGCAGCACGAGGGTGAGATTGACGCGCAGAGCCAGGTGGGGCAAGGGACGACCTTTACCATCTACCTGCCGGCCCTGCCGGTGCGTCCGGTGGAAGCGGTCACCCTGGAACTGCCGGACCTACCCAAAGGACAGGGCGAGACCATCCTGGTGGTGGAAGATAACCAGGCTACGCGGCAGGCGTTGGTGGAGAGCCTGGAACTGCTGAACTACCGGACGCTGGAGGCAGCGGATGGCCGGGAGGCGCTGGTCGTCATTGAGGGGCACACGGGAGACCCTTCGACAGGCTCAGAACAGGGAATCGCGCTGGTGTTGAGCGACGTGGTGATGCCGGGGATGGGCGGCGTCGCATTGTTGCACGCCTTGAGACAGAGGGGACTGGCAGTGAAGGTTGTGCTGACGACCGGCCATCCTCTGGAGAAGGAGATGGAGAATCTACGAGCGCAGGGGATGAGCGATTGGCTGCCCAAGCCGCTGAGCCTGGAGCAACTGGCAAAAGTGATGGCGCGGGCTCTAAAGCCCTGACCCTGGCGGGGAGTAGCGACGCCCCCTCTAACTCCCTCCGTGAAACGGAGGAGAACAGACCTCTCCCCTGCCCTGCGAGGGGGGACTGAGGAGGGGGAGAACAAGCATATGACAATACGCAAAAAGACGCTGATCGCCATTGGCGCGACGTTCGCCAGCATGGTGCTGGTGCTTTACTTCGTCTCGCGCGTCATCTTGCTGGGCAGCTTTGCCGAACTGGAAGAGCAGTACGCCTGCCGGGACGTTGAACGTGCGCAGAGCGCCTTGTTTGACGAACTCGCCGCCCTGGATACGATGGTCTTCGATTGGGCCGCGTGGGACGATACCTACACGTTCATCAAAGACGCCAACGAGGAGTATATCCAGTCGAATCTGGTGGATGAAACCTTCATCAGTATCAGGCTCGACCTGATACTGTTCATCAATTCCTCCGGCCAGATCGTCTTCGGCAAAGGCTTCGACCTGCACAACGAAGAAGAAATACCCATCCCACAGAGTTTACAGGAGCATCTGACTGACGACGGCCTCCTGCGCCACCCCGACACCGATAGCAGCATAACGGGCATCGTGCTTCTTCCCGAAGGCCCCATACTCGTCGCCTCGCGGCCTATCCTGACCAGTGAGGAAGAAGGCCCTATTCGCGGGACGATGATCATGGGACGTTATCTGGACTCCACGGAGGTCGAGCGCCTGGCCGGGATAACGCACGTGTCCCTCACCTTGCGCCGGTTCGACGAAACGCAGATGCCGCCCGACTTTCAGGCGGCGCGTGCAGCTTTGGCATCATCTTTTCCGCAAGCAGTACCGGTTTTCGTCCAACCACTGAGCGCCGAGTCGGTGGCGGGATACACCCTGCTGAAGGATATCTACGGAGAGCCTGGCCTCGTGCTGAGAGTGGACATGCCCAGAGACATTTACCAGCGGGGCCAGACCAGTATGCTGTACCTCATCTTTTTGCTCCTGGTGGGTGGCCTGGGGTTCACCGGGGTGTTCTCAGGGATGGCGGACAGGGTGCTTATCTCACGGCTGGTGCGTCTCGACGCGGACGTCAACAACATCGGCGCAAGCGGTGACCTGTCGGCGCGCGTGGCGCTGACAGGCAAGGATGAACTGTCGAGCCTGGCTGACGCGATCAACGGGATGTTGACATCGCTGGAGCGCTCCCAGACCGAGCGCGAGCGGGCGGAGGAGGCGCTGCGGGAGTCCGAACAGCGTTTCCGCGACGTGACTCGTACCACCGGCGACTGGATCTGGGAGGTGGACGCCAAAGGCCGGTACACCTACGCCAGCCCCGTCGTCGAGCAGGTGCTGGGCTACACGCCTGCGGAGGTGCTGGGCCGGCATTACACCGACTTTTTCCGTCCCGACGAGGAACTTTTGGCGCAGGTTTGGGAGGCTTTCCACAGGGCGGAACCGTTTATCGGGCGCGTCGACTCGAACGTACACAAGGACGGGCACGAGGTGATCCTGGAGACCAGCGGCCTGCCGCTGACCGACGCGAAAGGCAACCTGCTGGGCTACCGTGGTGTCCACCGTGACGTTACGGCCGAGCACCGGCTAGAGGAGAGACTGGCCACGGTACACATCCTGGGACGGGAGTTGGTGCTCTCCGGGGACGAGCAGCAGGTCGCTCAAGTAACCGTGAACGCTGCCAGGCTCTTGTTGCGCTGCCAGTTGTGTGGACTGTGGCTGGTGGACGAGGAGGAGAGGGCGCTGATCCGCTGGGCATACTATGCCTCGGAGCAGGTGGCGGACATTACCACACTACCCCTGAATGGTGAGCAGGGTCTCATAGTGGCTGTGGCCCAGAGCGGAGAGCCTATCTACCTGTCCGACGTGCGAGAGTACCCACGCTACGTTGACGCCGGTATAGGAATCCGCTCAGAGTTGTGCGTGCCCCTCAAGGTGGAGAAACGGGTCATCGGCGTGCTCAACGTCGAAAGCAAAACACTGGATGCCTTTGACGAAGGTGGCCGGCAACTCCTCTCCACCCTGGCCGACCAGGCCGCCCTGGCTATCGAGAACGCCCGGCTGTACGACGAGGTCAGGCGCCGTCTGGCCGAGACCAGACTGGTTCAGGAAGTGATACTGGCAGCCGCCTCGACGCTCGATTTCGACCTGGTGCTCGAACGCACCGTCAAAGCACTACACCGGGCGCTGGGCATTGACCGCATTGGCTTCCTGCTGCCGGGCGAGCGGGACGGTACACTGGTGTCTCACCCATCCTTGGTCGGTACTGTGGAGAGCGCGATCCAGATTACCATCGCGGGCAGCCTGGTCGGACAGGTCTATCGCACCGGTCAGCCAATGCTGGTGCGGGACCTGACGCAGGAATCCGCCTATCCCGAGCGGCCCCCTCAAGTCCGTTGCGCACTGGCTGTACCAGTGCGGATCGGTGACCGCATCATCGCGGTGCTGCACGCCGAGAGCCCTCAGGTGGGAGCCTTTGGAGAGAACGAGCTACGCATCTTCACTACCGTCGCGGGACAGTTGGGCATGACGCTGGAGAATGCCCGGCTCTTCCAGAGCGAACGGGAGCAGCGTGAACAACTACGTACACTGGCCATGCGACTGGCAGAAGTCGAAGAGACTGAACGGCAGCGGCTGGCGCGAGAACTGCACGACCAGGTGGGACAGAACCTGACTGCCCTCGGCCTCAACCTGAACATCGTGCGGTCGCAGATACCCAAGAAAGCGGCCGATGTGGCGTGCTCCCGCCTGGACGATTCGCTGAAACTGGTGGAGCAGATGACCGAGCGTATCCGTGGCGTGATGGCCGAGCTGCGGCCGCCGGTGTTGGACGACTATGGACTCGTGGCTGCGTTGCGTTGGTACGGTGCCCAGTTCGCCTCGCGGGTGGATATTGCTGTCACCGTGCAGGGCGAGGAGCCTGTCCCCCGGCTAGATGCGCCTGTCGAGAACGGTCTATTCCGCATCGCCCAGGAGGCATTGACCAACGTGGCCAAGCACGCACAGGCCACACGAGCGACGGTGGCACTGGAGATAGATGGAGAAACCGTGCGCCTGGTCGTCGCCGACGACGGCATCGGCTTCGACCCCGCGCGCGTGGTCGGGCCCAATGAACACCGGGGATGGGGGCTGCTCACCATGACCGAGCGGGCGGAAGCGGTGGGCGGTCACTTCCGTGTCGAGTCCGGCCCCCGGCGGGGTACGCGAGTGATCGTGGAGGTGGCACGATGAGCATCACCGTCTTCCTGGCCGACGACCACGCCGTGGTTCGCGACGGGCTGCGCTTCCTGCTGGACGCGCAGCAGGACATCAAAGTGATCGGCGTCGCGGTCAACGGCCGTGACGCCGTACGCCAGGTGACAGAACTCTGCCCTGATGTTGTTATTCTGGACATCTCCATGCCCGAACTGAATGGCATCGAGGCAGCGATGCAAATCCGCGAAATCTGCCCGTCTGCCCAGGTCATCATTCTCTCGATGCACTCCACGACCGAACACGTCTTTCGAGCATTGCAGGCTGGAGCGCGTGGCTACCTGCTGAAGGAATCGGCTGGCGTCGAGGTAGCCAACGCCGTCCGCGCTGTAATCGCTGGTCGTCGCTACCTGAGCGAAAAGATCTCGGACCAGGTGTTCGATGACTACGTGCGCCAGCGCGAGGCCGCCGAGGCGAAGAGTCCGCTGGCGCGCCTCAGCCCGCGTGAGCGGGAGGTGCTGCAACTCGTCGTAGAGGGCAAATCGAGCACAGAGATCGCTGCAATCCTCTTCTTATCCCCCAAGACTATCGAGACCTACCGCAGCCGTCTGATGCAGAAACTGGGCATCAGCGACCTGCCCAGCCTCGTCAAGTTCGCCATCCAACATGGATTGACCCCACTGGAATAGAGATCTGGCGATCCTGGCCGAGCAAGATTTGGTCTACCGAGTCTGGTTTGTCCAGTTCCCCTTACATCAACAGTCAAACTCTCCCGACAGACAAGCAGCGTGGTCTCTGGCAAAATAGAGAGACCAGCGCAAGACTGGACCGCACGGCTGGAAACCATAACTTGTTGTGGTAGTCTCAGCGCCGGGGCGGACAATAGACACGCTTCAAGTTTAAGCTTTCGGGAAGCTTTCGGGAAGGTGGAAACTGAACGGTTACGGGAGTCGCTCACTCCGGTCGAGGATGGGAGGGCAAGATAACACGATGAACATTACAGTCTTTCTGGTGGATGACCACGTCGTGATCCGCGACACGCTGCGGTTGTTGCTGGAGATACAGCAGGATATCAAAGTGGTTGGCGATGCGGCTAACGGGCGGGATGCGGTGCGCCAGGTAGCACAGCTCCACCCTGACGTCGTGATCACGGACGTCTCTATGCCTGAACTGGATGGTATCGAGGCGACGCGGCAGATTCGGGAAATCTGCCCGTCTACTCAAGTCATCGTTTTCTCAGTACATTCCACAGCCGAATACGTCTCTCGAGCGCTACAGGCCGGAGCGCGGGGCTACCTGCTGAAAGAATCGGGCGGTGTCGAGGTAGTCGACGCCGTCCGCGCCGTCCACGCCGGCCGTTGCTACGTGAATCAAGTGATCTCGGATCAGGTGATTGATGACTGAGTGTGCCTGCTCTAGTCATCGAAATGCGCCGTTCAAAGCCACCAAAAGAGCACCACTTTGTAAACCTCGGAGGTCTCGTCGAGCATTTTCCCCTTCTCTCTGATGAACGCTTGCTCGGAGTCTACAGCGGCCGCTCGATGTAAAAGTTAGCATCCCAGCGAGAGCGGCGGGCTGATTCGTCCAGTTCTCCCCACACCAACTGTCAAACTCTCCCGACAGACAAACAGTACAGTTTCTGGCACAATAGGGCATAGAGACACCAGCAAGGGATTGGCTGGCAGACGTTTGTTCCTGGGCAAAGCGACGTGGTGTAGCGTGAGGTGGATGGGATGGAAACGAGGATGAAAATGGATCGCTACTTGTCCAACAATCATTTGGCATTGCCGGTGTTGCTGCGTCGCTGTTTCCAGTGGCTTCGGGCGCGCCTCTTCCTCGGCCATGGACGACGCAGCCAGGGGCAGGGGTTTGTGGAGTTTGCGCTGATCCTGCCCATCCTGCTACTGGTGATGTTGGGTATCATCGAGTTCGGCTACATCTTTACTGTCTACAGCGGCATGTTCAATGCTGCCCGTGAAGGGACGCGGTATGGTATCGTCAACCCTCAGGATGTGGTGGGCATCGTCTCCAATGTGCGGGGGGGGATCTTTCTGACTGATCCTGCCGCAGTGAGTATCGTTGTAGCTTATGATCATGGCCCCAATACCCAGGTGTTTACCAACACGACGCAGGTACAAATCGGGGATCGAGTGTTGGTGCATCTCAATCACGATCTTCCCACGATCACCCCTGCGATCCAGCCCATCGTATCCACGCTTTACATTGAGACGCAAGCAGCGCGTACCATTTCCACGCTGGGCGAGGTGACGATGCCCTCTCCTAGCGGTGGTGGTGGCGGCGGTGGTGGTGGTGGCCCCGATAGCGATGGGGACGGTGTGCTCGATAGCGAGGACAACTGCCCTGATGTCTTCAACCCCGACCAGGCCGACGCCGATGGGGACGGAATCGGTGATGCCTGTGACGAAAGCACGGTAGCCATCTGCCTCAGCGTTACGGCCGATGCACAGACAGTGCACGCTGGTGAGATGGTGCGTTTCACCTACGTCGTCACGAACACCGGCGAAGTGGACCTGACGGATGTGACCATTGGGGATGGCTTCGGAAACACTATCAACGTTGGCTTCCTGGCGGCGGGCGCTACGACTACCTATGACATCAATGAGCATATCTACACGACGACGACCAACAACGTAACGGTGGCGGGCACTGATCCGCAGGGTGGGACGGTGAATGACAGCGACAGTGTCACGGTGACGGTCATCGGCCCGGCTCTGGACCTGATCGTGACAGTGAACCCACAGACGATTTATCCCGGTGAGACGGTGATGTTCACCTACACTCTTCAGAACACCGGGGATACGGACTTGGCCGGTATGATCGTCACGGATGGCTTTGGTACCTCCCTCGATTCCACAGGCCTGGCCGTGGGCAAATCCGTGTTCTGGCAGGTTTCCTATCGCATCTACACGACGACGCACAACCTCGTTGCTGCAATAGGTGCCGATTCGTTGCAGGATGCGGTAAGTGACCAGGAGAGCGTTACGGTGTTCGTGATTGCGGAACTGGATCCCATCGTCATCCAGGAGCCATTGAATGAAGGTGACACCAGAGTTGCGGGCAGCGCTCACGCTGAGCGGACCATCTACATCCGCGATCTGATGAGTGATACCTTTCCATCTCTCAGCGCCGTCGTCCGGCCGGATGGGGTCTTTGAGTTTGCGGGCCTGCCAGGGCTGGTGGCCGGCCACGTGATCGCGGTGGAAGGGTACGGCCAGTGGGACTCGGCCGTTGTCGGCGGCAGCCTGGGGTTCGATCCTATCGTGATCCAGGGGCCTCTCTGCCACGGCGGCACCATGGTCAACGGCACGGCCGAGCCTGGAAAGAGCGTTACGCTGGTCATCACGGATACCGGCTATCAAGATAGCACGACGGTGGATGGCAGTGGGAACTTGATCTTTAACCTGTCTATCGAGCGGCCGCTGCAGGTTGGTCAAACTGTCGGAGTCAGCGGGTATGGAGAAAGCGCATCGGCTGTAGTAGAGGCGTGCACTACCAACGCCTACATTGCCATCTCGCCCCAGTGTGGCGATCCTGGCGCGGTAGCAATCACCATTGAGGGATACAATTGGGGCAACAACAGTAAACTGGGCCTTCGCTGGGACGGCGTGGATACAAGCGAGGATTTCCGCGCCGACCGTAGTGGCTACTTTAGCACATCCTTCACTGAGAATGTCACAACTGGTAAACACACGGTTCGAGCTGAAAAGCGGCCACACGGAAGCCCCTACGTCGAGGCCACGTTTCTTTCTCCCTGCCCGGCGCCCAACCTGGTGATCACCGATCTGAGTCTGCTGACCACCCAACCTATCTCCACCTACCAGCCGCTCGACTTTAGCGCGACGGTGGCCAACATCGGCACCCGGCCCGTCAACAATCTGTTCTGGGTGGATCTCTATGACACCGCGCCGACTCCACAGGCGACAGGCATTGCCTGGGCTGCGGTGAGTAGCCTGGGAGTTGGCGACAGCATTACGCTCACCATCAGCCTCCAGGACGGCTTCGAGACGACAGGCACTCACCAGGTCTGGGCGTTGGCCGATCCCTGGCATCAAGTGGGTGAACTCGACGAGGGGGACAACGATTACGGTCCGGCGACGGTAGTCGTCTCTGAGAAGAGCGCGCCGCCGCCAACGCCACCGGTTACCACGACGGTCGGCTCTGTCGTGGGGGAGACGTGGGTCTCGCTGACCGGCATTCCCGTGCCGCACGGACGCACCAACGTGTGGTGTGTGGATGAAGCGGGCGATGTGGTCGCCTCTACCACCTCCGACGACGAGGGTAAATACGAACTCGCCGACCTGGCCCCTGGCGCTTATACGCTGATCGGCGAGACCTGGATTGACGGCGCCAGGTACGTGGGCACCGTGGCTGGTGTCAAAGTCGTTGAAGGCGAAGCCACCATGGTCATCGTCGTCATGTACAAAGATTGAGCAGGAGAATCGTATGTGCTTGGCTTCCCGATTACTAGCTCCCCCGCCTGGGGTGAGCAAAAGGGCGCGACCGGTTCACTGGTGGCTGGCGTGGCTCGGCGCATTATTGGCCATGGGGCTGGTGGCCGGTGTGTCCGTCGCCGCCTGCGGTGAGACTTTGGCGAGTTCCGTCGAGCCGTTCAGCCAAACCGCGAGTGACCCCGACTGGGATGGTACAGAGCCGGAGAATATCTCTGCAAGCGAACCTGACCTGGCCCGGCAGCCGGACATTGCGGCTGGCTCCTCGGGGCGCATGGCAATTGTGTGGAGCGATCAGCGGTCTGCGGAGACGCAGCGAAACATCTATGCCGTTCTTTCAGATGACAATGGCCGCACGTGGCCTGCCACGCCGCAGGCGATAGCTGGGACTGAAGATGACTCGCTGTTGCCCGACGCGCTCGTCGTCGGAGACCGGGTCTTTGTCACCTGGGTTGACGGTGACCCGCCCATTGCAATCTACGAGGCGGAGAGGGCGGAGACCGGAACCTGGGAGGTGCATCGCATGCCCAGCCCCGTCCCATTGAGCGCTACGCGGCCGCGTCTGGCTACCGGCGCGGACAAGCTGCACGTGGTGTTCAACGCCGGTGGTGGAAACCAGCCGGACATCCTCTACGCCGCGCGTCCATTGACCGCAGCGGCGTGGCCGACGGCGACCATCGTCTATACCCACACAGGCACTGGCTCGTGGTACCCGACGTTGGCTGTCGGCCCGGGTGAAGATAGTTTGCACATGGTCTGGGAAGAGCGCTCTGCCCTGGACGCACGGGCAATCATGTATATGAGCGGGACAGTAGACGGCGCCGACGTGGGTTGGACTTTGCCCCTCACGCTCTCCACAGGGATCACGCTGTCGGTTTGGCCCGACATCGTCGCCGATTCCAGCGGGAACCTGCACGTCGTCTGGGGGGAGCAGGTCGGAACAGGGGCTGTCGAACGACGGGAGCAGTATGTACGCTACGCGCGTTACGACGCGGCCACCAGCTCGTGGTCAGTCAAAGAGGAGCCTATTGACCTCGACCCCGTGAAGGTCAACCAACTCCGTCCGACCGACATCGCTCCCAGGCTGGCTCTATTGGAGAGAGATGGTCGAGTAACGGTTTGTGTTGCCTGGCACGGGTTTCGGGTAGGTGAGCAAGTAGAGCCGGCGGAGGAAGTGTTGCTGAGTTGTTCCCGAGATGGGGGGCGGTACTGGCCGCCACCACAGAATGTGTCGCGCAGCCCTGGTCAGGATGAGATCTCCATTGCCCCATTCGTCGCGTTTGATGCACTGGGGCGGCTGCACACCGTGTGGGAAGAACGTGTCGGCGCCAGCGTAGTCTACAACTATGAAATCTACCACGCCTATGCTTGCAGCAGAGTATTTCTACCGCTCGTGATGAGAGGTTGAGAGTGATGGCGGACAATGGTAAGCAGAACTGGTGGCGGGTGCTGCTGATAGCGGGTCTGTGGATTGGCTTGCTGTGGGTGGGATACGTGCTGTACCTGTTACGGGGCGAAACGCCTGGCCCGGTAGCGGCGCCCACCCCGACGCCAGCGTTGATTGATCTGTGGGATGTCTACGGGCAGGCCCGTGCAGCGGCGCAGGTACAGGAGAAAGATGCGCAACTCGTGTCGGCCTCGACTCAATGGCAGGCGACGAGCGCTGAGTCGTTGTCAGGTGGTAGCAGCAATTGGTCGTTTGTGTTCTATTCACCGGCGAGCAGCGTTTCTCTCGACGTCGTCGCGAACGCTGGAACGGCACAGGTGGTGAATCAGACGCAGGTGCGGGTTGCTCCAGAAACTATGGCCGGGAGCGCCGGGCAGGCAGTACCGAGAGATGCATTGCTAGTGTTCCTGGCCTACGGTGGCCGTCCATTTCTCGATGAACATCCACGAGCAATAGTTGACCTGCACCTGGCGGCGGGTGACGAGGGGGGAGTGGTGTGGACCATTGTCGCACTGGACCCTAAAGATGAGCGCCGGAGCCTGTTGTCGGTGCGGATAGACGCCGAGACTATGCAGGTTTTGTCTGACTGATTCCGACATAGTTATTAGGAGGTGTGAGATGAAGCGCACACGAAAAGAAAAAGGCCAAAGCCTGGTCGAAATCGCGCTGGTGCTTCCCATCCTGCTCTTTATTCTGGCAGGGATACTCGATCTGGGACGGCTCTACTATGTATACGTGGCCGTCAGCGACGCTGCGGCGGAGGGAGGGACCTATGCTGCCATTTATCCTGAGGAGAGCAAGAGGGGCGAGGTTGTCGAGCGCGCCCAGACCGCCAGCGGCGGGTTGGTGCAGATTGATGCAGACATGGTGGAGGTTGATTGTCCGACCATAGCGGCGGGTGCGCCTATCACCGTTACCGTCGGTTACTCTTTCACCGTGGCGACACCCTTTATCAACGCCATGGTGACCGACGGCGTGCTGATACTGCGCGCCACCGCTACCGAGGCCATTCTATCTGGTGGGATATGAGGAGGTGCGCTGTGAATATGGAGAAATCTCTACGTGCAGAGCGTGGGCAAGTGCTGGTGATCATGGTCTTTGCGATAGTTGCGCTGCTCGTCGTAGCCGGACTGGCAATTGACGGCGGCGCGGTGTTTCTCGAACGGAGGCGCATGCAGAACGCCGCCGACGCGGCTTCGCTCGCCGGGGCGCGACGGTTGGCTGAGGCTATGTGCGACGATGAGTCGCCCGAGGCTACCGACCTCGCTATCCTCGCGGAGGTCACTGATTACGCCCAGCTCAATGGCGTGGGCGACACCGGCGGGGTTGCGGCCGCCTACGTAAAGTTCGATGGCAACACGGTGGTGGAATTCAGCCCATCGGTGCTGGTGGGCGGTGGAACGGTCCCGCAGGGCGCGGCGGGCGTTGCCGTCACCCCCACCATCACCCGCTCCACCTACTTCGTGTCGCTGGTTGGCATTTATGAGGCTGCAACTTCCGCCGCCGCCACAGCCGTGACGGGCCCGCCTCTCAGCGCAGGTGGCTTGAGACCATTCGGAATACCTCTCGATGTCGTGCTAGTCCTGGATGATGGAGATTGTTTTACGATCAGCTTTGACCAGAACTGCGAGCAAGAGGAAAAGTGCAACATAGACTACCTGGACGGGCAAACCGCGTCACACCGGGGGTGGATGAACCTGGAGTACGTCTGGAACCAGGGGGATGACCCTGATGACTGGCCTCGCGCCAAAGACCATAGCGGCGACGCCTCCCACCTGGGAGACTGGATGGAAGAAGGCTGGCAAAGCGCTACTATCTATGCAGATTGCTTTTGGGACGTCGGTTGCCGCTACGGGGACCACATTCACGCCAAGCCAGGCAAAAACGCGAGTGTGATTGGGCACACTCCGGAGGATGAACTCTTCTACGTGCCGATCTTTGACCAGTTCCCGAACTGTGACGGGGACCCGGCACTGCTCGAAAACCCATATCCGGACGACCGTGCAGAAGGTGGCGACGCGTGCCAGGGCGGTCAGGGGGCAGACTACTACCACATCGTCGGCTTCGCGGGGCTAAAGGTCCCTCCGGGTGGGGCCAACCAGGGTGGAGGTACGATCACCGCCTGCCTGGAGGATACGATCATAGGCCAGGGGCAACCGAGCCCCAACACGGGGTTTGGGACTGATGTCTGCGCGACGCACACGATGGTGGTCACCCTTTGGCGGTAGTCGCCGCTGGTGTTGGAGAACCCACACGACGCGATACTCGGTCCACTCCATTCTCCAGGGCGTCGTCTCTTATCCGGCCAGGGCAACGAACGAGAACGAGATGGTCAAGAGGTCGAAGGTTGGAACAAGAACCATCCAGTAGACAGCGCATATTGGTCGTGGCGTATCATCTCAATAAACTGGGGAGCGGGGGGTTTGCGGGCGGCAAGCCGCCCGCAAACCCCCCATCTTCCCCTACTTATTGAGAAGATACGTCGTGGCCCAAGTGCAAGTAGAGAGCGGAAACAAGCTTGTCGTGGAAGCGCGTTTGAAGGGTTCTGGAAGCACAAAAACGTCGTCAAATTCGTCGCGAACAACATCTTGCTGCCTTGTCCAAAGCGCTATCGGACAACAGCCGCTTACCGTTTGTTGATTCTCCCCCTCAGCCAGATGCTGTAGAACTAACCTCTGTTCCTGCTTCTACCCCCTTGATCGAAAAGGTAAAAGTGGCTGCTCGACCCAAGCAACCTTGGCGGCCACTGCTGGACTACCCTTGGCGTAGTCGCCCGGCCTGCACACCGAGTCGGTGGAGCCGTTCCCGCTCTGCAGACGCAAAAAGGTGACGGACACCCTCAATTGGACAAATCCGGCAAATTGGAGTACATTATCCCCCAGAAGCCCAACCATCACCTGCTGCGCAAGGAGATTCGCGATGAGCCACTGCCCCAGTTGCGGAAGGTACGTCGGGCCCCACGATGCCTGCCCCTACTGCGGCGCTCGCCTGACCGGGCGCACCTCCATCCGTATCGTCAAGATCGCCGCGGTCGTGCTCGCCACCGTGGGACTCGCCGCCCTCTGGCTCGCCGCCACCCGCGCCGAGGTGCCTCTCATCCAGATCGGGCAGGCCGGCGCGACGATGAACATGGCCTACGTGCGGCTGGAGGGCCACTGCACCCGCGCCCCCTCCTACGACCCCGAGAGCGACTATCTCAGCTTTTGGATTGAGGACGACACGGGCGAGATCCGCGTTTCGGCCTACCGCGCGGAGACGCGGCAAATCATCGCCGAGGGCCGCGTGCCCGCGCTGGGCGACCTGGTCGAGGTGGCCGGCACACTCCGCGTGCGCGAGGATTTCCTGTCGCTCACCCTGAACGCGCCCGAGCAACTGGTAATCACCCGCGCCGATCCGGTGGATCGCGACATCGGTACCATCGCGCCGGAGGATCAATACCTGCGCGTGCGGGTGCGCGGCCAGGTGCGCGAGGTCTACGAGCCTTACCAGGGGTTGACGCTGATCACCGTGCGCGACGGCACCGGCTCCATTCCCATCGCCGTGAGCGAGCACCTGATCGCGCTCAGTTCCATCTCTCCCACGCTCTCCACAGGCCAATCCGTAGAGGTCGTGGCGACCGTCTCCCTCTACGGCGACACACCACAACTCGTCCCCGCCTCCGTCGCAGACATCGTGCCGCTCAGCCAAGCGGTACTCGTCGCCGCCGAGAAGCAGATTGGCGAACTGACGGCCTCAGACGTGGGCCAACTGGCCATCGTGCGCGGCATCGTCACCGAGGTGGAACCATTCTCCGCTGGCGTCAAGCTCACGCTCGACGACGGCAGCGGCACGATCATCGCGCTCCTGTGGCAGGACGTCTACGATGGAATGCGGAACCGGGCCGGGCCAGAGGTAGGCGCGGAGGTCCAGGTGCAAGGGGAAATCTCCCAGTACAAGGGTGAGATGGAAGTGATCCCCGAGCTATCTGACGACGTACAAGTGCTTGTCCCTGCCGCCTCTCCACCCGATCCTACGCCCATCGGCACGCTGACGTCTGCCGACATAGGCCGCTGGGTGACATTGCGCGGGACACTCGGTCCACCCGACCCCTTCTCGGCCGGCGTCAAGTTCACACTGGACGACGGCACGGGACAGATCGTGCTCGTGATGTGGCAGGATGTCTACGAGAGCGCGCCGGAGGGGCTGGGTGCAAGCGCGCAGATCGTCGTGACCGGTCAAGTCGAGGAGTATCAAGGCCAACTGGAATTGACTGGGCTCATCGCGGGCAAAATGCTCGTGACTAGCGCAGGCGAGACCCCGACCCCGGCGCTGGCTGAGACCAAAGCGCAGGCCATCGGCGACGTCACCTCCGCCGATGTAGGCCAGACCCTCACACTGGTGGGCACACTCGGCGAACCGGAGACCTTCTCGAAGGGAGTAAAGTTCCCGCTGGAGGATGAGACCGGCGCCATCATCCTGCTGCTCTGGCAGAACGTCTACGACGCTATCCCGGACGCCGGCCAACTGGTGGCCGGTGTGCAGGTCGAGGTAGTGGGACGGATTGACGAGTACCAGAACGAGTTGGAGATTATTCCGGAGGCGGATGGGGTGCGGGTGGTGGAGTAGG
>JAUXFI010000107.1 GCA_030620125.1 Anaerolineae bacterium | reverse complement strand
GTTGGCTTCGATGGCTCCGCCGTCGGCCTAAAGTCGGTCAAGGCTGGCGACATGGTGCTGGTCCCCGACCTCTCTACCGGCTTTGTCGATCCCTTCTGGGACGCACTCACTCTCAGTTTCATCTGTACCACGCTAGAGGCCGACACGAAAGCGGTCTTTCTCAACGACCCGCGCAACATTGCCTGTCGTGCCGAGGAGTACCTGGTCGAGAGTGGTATCGCCGACCGGAGCCAATGGGGGCCAGAGTTCGAGTTCTACATCTTTGACAGCGTGGCCTACGAGAACGAGATGAACCGTTCTGGCTACAGTGTCGAATCGGGCGAGGCTGCCTGGCGCAGCGGTGCGGGGGGACATGGTCACTACATCCCGCTCCACGGCGGCTATCACGCTATTCCTCCCAAGGATACGCTCTACAACCTGCGCGCCGAGATGAGCTTGCATCTCCAGGCGATGGGGGTGCCGATCAAATACCACCACCACGAGGTGGGCGGGCCGGGCCAATGCGAGATCGAGACGCCGCTGGTGGGTCTCATGGATGCCGGTGATATGACGATGATCGTCAAGTACGTCACCAAGATGGTCGCTCACCGGCACGGCCAGACAGTCACCTTTATGCCCAAGCCGCTCCACGGCGAAGCCGGGTCGGGGATGCACTTTCACCAACACCTGTTCAAGGGCGGTCGCAATGTGTTTTACGATCCCGAAGGGTACGGCCTGTTGAGCCAGGCGGCCTTGCACTATATCGGCGGGCTGCTACTCCACGGGCCAGCGCTGTTGGCCGTCACCAGTCCCAGCACCAACTCTTACCGGCGACTCGTGCCTGGGTTCGAGGCTCCGGTCAATGCCTTCTTTTCCATTGGCAACCGGAGCGCGGCCGTGCGCATCCCGCGCTACGCCACGCAACCTGACCAGGTGCGCTTCGAGTTCCGCCCGCCAGACGCGGCCTGCAATGTCTACCTGGCACTGGCGGCGCAGCTTCTGGCCGGTCTGGATGGCATTCGCCGCCAGATTGATCCCACCGAGGCCGGTTTCGGGCCGATAGATGCCAACATTTTCGCCTGGACGGATGAACAGCGGGCGGCGATTCAAGCATTGCCCTCATCGCTGAAGGAGGCCATGGATGCACTGGCGGCAGACCACGATTTTCTGTTGGCCGGGGAGGTCTTTAGCGAGGATTTGATCGAGCGCTGGATCGCCTTCAAGATGGATGAGGAGTATTACCAGGTGCGTAACCGCCCTCACCCTTATGAGATGGAACTGTATTTCGACGTGTAAGCGTTGACATCGGGTGATTATCGGGCTATAATCGGGTTGTAGGCAGACTGGTAGATTGGTCGGCGCTTGTTCTCTATTTACCAGTTTCCCAATGTACTAGTCTACCTGGGATCAAATTGCGCACTATAGATATACGAGGAGACACACCATGACCATCAAGTTCGGCACCGACGGCTGGCGGGCTGTCATTTCTGATACCTTCACTTTTGCCAACCTGCGGCTGGTTGCCCAGGCCATCGCCGACTATGTGTTGGAGGAGGCCGGCAACGGGCAACCCGAGGCCGTCGTCGGTTTCGACACCCGTTTTCTGTCCGACCGTTACGCGGCTGAAGTGGCTCGTGTCCTGGCTGGCAACTCCATCGTCGCCCACCTCACCCGCGCTGACGCCCCGACCCCGGCCATTTCCTACTCTGTCCTCCACAAGAAGGCGGCTGCCGGCGTGATGATCACTGCCAGCCACAACCCGCCGCGCTACAACGGCCTTAAACTCAAGGCCGCCTTTGGCGGGTCAGCCCTGCCGGAGCAGGCGGATCGAGTCGAGGCCCACCTGGTGCGCAATCAGGAGGCGGCTCGCGGCCCCAACGTGATGGACTATCAGGCGGCGCTGGATGCAGGACTCATCCAGCGCTTTGACCCTGCCTGGGCCTACTACGAGCATCTCAGCCGCATGGTGGACCTGGATGTGATCTCGGATGGTGAACTGCGGGTGGTGACCGATGCGATGTACGGTTCGGGTCGCAAGTGTATCGCCGATATGCTGGCCCGCACCAGGTGTCGGGTGCACGAAATTCGGAGCGAGATGAACCCCGGCTTTGGCGGCATTCACCCGGAGCCTATGGCCCACTACCTGAGTGCTTTGGGGGCGGCCATTCAATCTTACCACGCCGACGTGGGGCTGGCCACCGATGGCGACGCCGACCGCATCGGCGCGATGGATGCTCACGGGGATTTTGTGGACCCCCATCACATCTTTGCATTGGCCCTCCGGTATCTGGTTGAGCAGCGCGGGTGGGGTGGGATGGTCATCAAGAGCGTCTCCACCACCCGTATGGTGGACCGGCTGGCAGCGCGCTATGGTCTGCCGCTGGTGGAAACGCCCGTGGGCTTTAATCACATTGCTGATTATATGTTGAACGGCGACGTGCTCATCGGCGGGGAGGAGTCGGGTGGGATAAGCATCAAGGGGCACATCCCGGAAGGGGATGGCGTGTTGATGGGGCTGCTGCTCTTGGAGATCATCTCGGCGGCCGGCGCTCCTCTGCACGAACTGGTGGCTGACCTGCAGGCCGACGTTGGCCCGACCCACTACATCCGTCGCGACATTCCACTCCGCCGCCCCGTCGCCAAGGCGGAAATGGTCACCCGGCTGACTGAAAACGTGCCGGCCTCCCTGGGTGGGCAAAAAGTCGTCGAGGTGAAAACACTCGATGGCGTCAAGTACTTGCTGGCCGACGACTCCTGGCTCCTCATTCGTCCTTCCGGAACCGAGCCGGTGCTGCGCGTCTACGCTGAGGCGCGAGATCGAGCAGCGGTCAAAGTGCTGTTGGCTTACGGCGAACAGGTGGCGGGTGGAGGTTCTGGTTGATGCGACCTTTCTTCCTCGCCATTGAGGGACCCATCGGGGTAGGGAAGACGACGCTGTCTCGTCTGTTGCAGCCCCGCTTCGGAGCCAGGTTGCTGTTGGAGGTCTTTGAGGAGAACCCTTTCCTCTCTGACTTTTATGCTGATCGCGCCCACTATGCCTTCCAGACCCAGATGTTTTTCCTGTTGAGCCGTTATCGGCAGCAACAGGCGGCAGCGGCGCTTCTGGCGCGTGGCCCTCTCATCGCTGACTATACCTTCTCCAAGGACAGCCTCTTTGCCCGCTTGAATCTGGAAAGCGACGAATTGGGGGTGTACGAGCGACTATATCAAGTCCTGGCCGACCGTGCTGCTGTGCCCGATCTCGTCGTCTATTTGCGTGCTGATACCGATGTGCTGATGGCGCGTATCGCAACCCGTGATCGCGCCTACGAGCGAGAGATGAACCGTCCTTACATCGAAAGCCTACAGCAGGCCTACGAGCGACACTTTGCTGTCTATACCCAGACCCCGTTGCTGCCCATTGACACCGATAGCCTGGATTACGTCCAGGATTCGAGCGCCCTGGCTTTCGTCGAGGGCCAGGTGCGAACGGCACTTGGCATTGGGGTGCATCAGCAGCCTCTACCCCAGATGGAATCCACTGGCCCATCAAAGATACCGGCAGCGATAGCGGAGACAACTTGCGTGACCCCTGGACGGGGAGCGGTGGACGAATTCCTGGCAGCGAGTGAGGCTATGGGGCGGGTGGGAGCTGCGCTGGCTGGTGTGCGGTCGGGGGGGCGGGAGGTGGGCCTGGGGGTGGCGCTCGAAGAAACGCTGGCGCGGCTGCGACAGTTGGCGCGCGTAGCCGGAATTGACCTGCAGGAGGCGCGGTAGTGGATTGGCTGACTCCGTTTCTTGTCAGTGTAGCCGTCTCTGCGGTGGTGTTGGTCGCTGCCTACCTCTATGGACGGCGGCTGCGTGCCTCTCGACAGCAGCATGCGTGGAAAAGTCGCGTCCTGCTCGACCTTGCCAGCGTCGTGAGTTCCACGCTGGACCTGACCGAGGTGCTCAAGCAGGTGGCGCAGCGCACGGCCCAGGCGTGCAGAGCCCATCGTTGCACCATCCTGATGCTGGCGGAAAGCGGGGAGATGCTGGTCCCCACCATGTCCCAATTCAGCGATGGCAACACAGACCGGGAGATGTGGCGGCTGTTTAAGGATGCGCGCTATCCTATGCCGGTGAGCCAGGTGCCGGAGGCGCAACAGGTCATCCGCGAGCAACGTCCGTTGTTCATCCCGGATGTTCTTGCTTCATCGTTGCCCAGCCACTGGATTGAGCCCTTTGGCGTCAAGAGCGTGCTCACCGTCCCGCTGATCAGCAAGGGGCGAGTTATCGGGCTGATGGCGCTGGATCACGTCGAGAAGGGCCGGGGGTACACGACCGAGCAGGTGGACCTGGCGACGGCTATCGCGGCACACGCAGCTACGGCCATAGAAAATGCCCGCCTGTACGAGCGCGAGCGGCAGCAGGTGGCACGACGCGCTCGTATGCTCGAACTGAGCCGCGAGTTGCGCCTCAACCTGGATCTGTCGGAAACGCTGAATCGCATCTGCCAGGCCGTCGTGAGAGATCTGGGGTGGCAGCAGGTGATCCTCTCGTTGCGCGACTATGAGACCAAAACGAGCCGCCCTGTGGCGATGGCTGGTTACGACGCAGAGACGGTCGCCAGCACCCTGGCGCTCCCGCCGTCGCCCTTTGGGGAACTCGACATCTTGCGCGACGAGTTCCGCATCAGCCATTCCTACTACATTGACCATCGGCATCGCGACGCTATCGCTGATTATCCTGACGAATTGATCGTCACCGCGCCGGCCCCGGATCTCGAGCCTGGTGGCTGGCACTCGGACGATGTGCTGCTGATATCCATCGAGGGACGCGAGGGTATTCTGGGCTTTATCTCACCCGACAATCCGGTCAATCGGCAGCGCCCCACGCTGGAAATGGTGCAGGAGCTGGAGGCTTTCGCCAACCAGGCTGCCGTCGCCATCGGGAACGCGCGGCTGTACGAGGAAGCCCAGCATCGCCTGCAGAGCCTGACCAACCTCAATCGCGTCTCGCAGGTTGTCAGCTCCTCCCTGGATGTGAAAGAGTTGCTGGAGCAGGTGGTGGAGTTGGCAGGCTCCGTCGTCAACTCGGACTATACCAGCGTGATGCTGCTGGACGAAGAGGGACAGCCGGTGATCGGAGCTGAGGACTTTCGGGGTGTGTCTCCCATAGTGCGGCGCATCCGCAGCAGCGGCGTCGCCCGCCACGTGCTGGATAGCGGGCAGCCGGTGATCGTTGATGTGATCTCCGACGAGGGGGCGATGAGTCCCCCGCTCCGGCGGCCTGATGGGGAGTTGATGGAGGCCAACTCGGACATCGTCGCGGCCGGCATCCGTTCCTTCGCCGCCGTGCCCATCCAGGCCAAGGGGAGGATGCTGGGTGTAATGTTCGTGCACAGCCGCCGACCCCGCGCTTTCCACGGGCAAGTTTCACTGCTGACCACCTTCGCCAACCAGATTGCCGTGGCCGTCGAGAATGCCCGCCTGTTCGAGGCAGAAAAGCGCAGGGTTGCTCAACTGAGGGCTATCGGCGAGGTAGGAAGGGACATTGCCTCCATCCTCGACTTTGATGTGCTGTTGCATCGAGTGGTCAACTTGCTGGTGGATGTCTTCGGCTACTACTATGCCAGCATCCTGATGGTGGACGAAGAAACGCAAGAGATCGTCCTCACGGCCAGCGCCGGCCAGACAGGCCGAGCTTTTGAGGGCTATCGCCTGAAAGTCGGCGAACAAGGGATCACCGGCTGGGTGGCCAAGAGCGGCGAGCCGCTGTTGGTCAACGATGTGCACAAGGAACCCCGCTATCATTTCGTGGAAGAGTTGGCGGATACCAGGTCCGAACTGGCTGTCCCCATCAAGCTGAAGGAGAAGGTCATCGGTGTGCTGGACGTGCAGAGCGACCGCTTGAATGCCTTCGACGAAATGCATCTTTCTACCCTGCTTACTCTGGCCGACCAGATGACCGTCGCCATTGAGAACTCTCGCCTGATCGAAGAGACCCGCAGGCAACTGGCCCACGTGCAGGCTCTGGCCGATGCCTCTCATCGTATGGCTGCCTCTCTGGATCTGCAAGAGACGCTGGCAGGCGTCGCCCTGGCCGGATTGGAGGCCCTGGGCGCCGATCGAGTGGCCATCTATCTCTACGATGCGGAGCGCGACACTCTCGACCTTGGCTACGCCGGTGGCCTTTCATCCGACTATACTGACCTTCTGCTGGCGCAATTTCGGAGCGTGCCCGGCTATCGGCTGCTGCAGTCGCCGACCCCCTTATGGGTACGCGATGCCCAGTCGGATCCCGAAGCAAAGGTCTTGTGGGAGATGGCTCGCCGTGAGGGCTTTCACTCCTACGTCCTCCTCGCGCTGCGGCACGGGGGGCGGCCCATCGGTGCGATGGCCTACTATCACGACGAGATCCGCGCCTACACAGACGAGGACATGCAACTCTGCCAGGCCCTGGCCAACCAGGCGGCCGTAGCCATCCAGAACGCCCGTCTCTTTGAGGAGACACAACAGCGCGCCCGTCAGTGGGAGGCTCTGACCGAGGTTGGACAGGCCATCGGTTCCATCCTCGATCTCGACGAGGTGCTGCAGTTGGTCCTGGGGCGGTTGGAAGACGTCGTTCCCTATGATGCGGTTTCCCTCTGGCTGCGGGAAGGGGAAGTGTTGCGCATCCAGGCGGCGCGGGGTTTTGAGAGCTCCGAAGCGCACCTTGGCCTCGCGGTGGCCCTTCAGGACGATGCTTTCTCCCAGGAAATAGTGAGCACCCGGCTACCACTTGTCCTTACTGATGCGCAACAGGATGAGCGGTTTCACAGTTTGGGAGGCACGGAGTGGGTGCGCTCCTGGCTGGGGGTGCCGCTGCTGAGCAAGGGGGAGGTTATTGGTCTCATCACCATCAACAAGAGAGAGCCTGGCCTCTACACTGCGGAGATGGCCAAACTGGCGCTAACCTTTGGTCAGCAGGCAGCCATAGCCATCGAGAACGCCCGCCTGTACGAGGAGACGAAGCGGCGGGCCGAAGAGATGACGGCACTGTACCACACCTCCCTCGAAATTGGTGCGCCCACCGATCTGCCCGACTTGCTGTGGACCTTGTGTGACCGGGCAGCCGGGCTGTTGGGTGTGGGCAAGGGAGGGCTTTATCTCTACGACGAGGCGCGAGAAGAACTGGAATTGGTAGTCTCCTATAAGCTAGGACGGGATTACACCGGC
>JAUXFI010000118.1 GCA_030620125.1 Anaerolineae bacterium | reverse complement strand
TCGGGGGCCTCCGCCTCCGCTGGCGCGATTTCCTGCAACCAATCGGGAATCTCGGCCGCAGCGGGCGCGGCCATCTCCACGGCCGGTTCCTCCGGCACAGCTTCGGGGGCCTCCGCCTCCGCTGGCGCGATTTCCTGCAACCAATCGGGAATCTCGGCCGCAGCGGGCGCGGCCATCTCTACGGCCGGTTCCTCCGCTGGCGTCATCTCCTGCATCCAATCGGGAATCTCGGCCGCAGCAAGCGCGGCCATCTCCACGGCCGGTTCCTCCGGCGCGGCTTCGGGGGCCTCCGCCTCCGCTGGCGCGATTTCCCGCAACCAATCGGGAATCTCGGCCGGGACTATATCTTCTTCCACTTTTGCTGCAGGCTCTGAGAACGGCGTCAGCGCTTCAGCGGAGACGGCCTCCGGCGGGGCCAGTTCCTGGAGCCACCCCGGCGTCTCGTCCGGGACAGGTGAGGGCATCGCCAGTGTTTCTTCCACAGGCGACTCGGCAGCCAGTTGCTCCTGGCTCGGCGCTGCCTCCGCACCCACACCAACTGGTCCCATCTCACGCAGCCAATCGGGAATCTCGACCGGCTCGATGGATTCGTCTAGTACTTTGGGTTCCTCGACCTCATCTACCGCCAAAGCCCGTAGTTGCGTCAGCCAATCCCCGGCGTCCTCCTCCTCTTCTCTGGCTTCCGCCTCGACCTCCTCAGTCACGCCCTCAACTTGCTGTTTTCTCTCCTCCTCCATCGAGATAGTGGGCAGAGAAAGCCCCTTGATTGGAGCCTGCTCAAGTTCCGCTTCCTCGGATGGCAAAGCTGCCATTGGGATGAGACGGGCATTGCAGCGGTCACAATAGACATTGCCGACGGGGTTCATCGTGCCACACATCGGGCAGCGCAGCGCCGTGCGTAACGGGAGTGGTTCGCCACATTCGTTGCAGAAACGACTCCCTCTTCGATTATCCGTGCCACACTTTGGACAGTGGGTCATCACGTCACCAATCAGAATTCACTGTGAGGCCGGTCGCTGGCCATAAAGAGCCGCAGAGCGGCGATCACCGTGCCCAGCGCGACACCCAGTAGCAAGCCGCGCATACCTGCCATCCCCGGCACGTTTACGATCCAGTCCCGAATACTGGAGAGCCACCCCAGACCCGTGAGGGGCGTGCTTCCCAGCAATACCACGGCCACGATCAATATGAACAACACGGCCCCCACGCCACGTCGCACGCGCAGCAATCGGAATGCCGCCAACACCAGTGTGAACACCACCAGTGCGGCCAGCGACGCCCCCAGCGGACTGATCACATAGTCGAGCATCTGCTGAGTCGGCGTGCCCGACGGCCCGTACAGAGCCGGCGGTATCCAGGCCGCCATAGCGGCGAATAGCAGTACCAGGCTGTAGGGCCAGCCCTTCCGCAAGCCGGTCACCCGCCCGCCGTGAACGCGCGCGACGTTGAACAAACCCAGGAAAAAGGCAAAGGCAGCCACGATGACCGCCCACTCGACCAGACAGTCGCGGTAGTACACCAGCGTCGGGCTCGGGATCAGATACCCGGCCAACACTACCAGACCTGTGCTCGTTGCGACCAGGATGGGAATCCACTGCTTGACAAGACGACTCATCGAGATCCTCTAACCACCTACGAGTGCGATAACCGCCGCACCCATGATCACCAGCACCAAGACCACCCGCAGGATGTCCTCGGCTACCAGGCTGACCAGATAGCGCCGCTCTCCAGTCGCATAAGCACCAGCGGCATATAGTTCCTCCCCCACGGCCAGGCGGTCGGTGACGGGATACAGCGCAGCAATCGCACTGGGGGCGGCAGCGGCGGCCAACTGAGACAAGTCACGCTGGGCTCCGGCGTCGGTGATCAGCGAGACCTCGGCTCCAAAAGCGCCGACCACCACGTTGGCCGTCACACCCTCGGCCGCGACGACGTTGGCAGCTCCGGCTGCATACGCCACCGGTGAAGGCGCAACAAAGCGCACCCGCCTCGAGTCGTAGTGATCTGCCAGACCACGACGCTCGTACGCCCGACGTAGGACATCCTGGGCCAGCGGAAGCAGCGTGGGATCGCCCACGGTTATGATTGGCGGAATGCAGTAAGAGACGGCGATGTCGGACAGCGCCTCCACCACCTGAAGCCCTGATAGCGACGTGACCGCATCCTCTCCCCCCAGCCCGCCGCCGCCAAGCGCGATGTGAATTGCCCCACCGCTCTCGGCAGCACGCCCTATCTCGTCCCGCAAATCCTGGAAGGCAGGCAACGAACGCATCGTGGGGAGTCGCCCCTTCTGGCCACGCAGGATCAGCAGCGCGCTCAACACCAGACCACTGATAACCAACAGCAGAATAGCCGCGATGTGCGCCCCTGAAATCGGCCCCAAGAGATTACCCATCCCTAGCCTTCCCCTCCTTCCAGGCACATCCTCAACCGCTCCAGCAGTTCTGGGCTATCCAGCAAAGCCATGGTTCGCTCAACCGCCGTGTCGTTCACGATGCCGGTCAGCAGTGGCTGGGCCACGAGAAGTGCCTGGCTGCCCAGGAAACCAAAAGCGTGGGTGATCTCGTCGGCAACCTCGATAAGCGACAGCGTCACCGGCGAAAGACCGAGCGCATCAATGCGCCTGGCCCACGTCCCAACCCACGCCTGTTGCTCTACTTCGCTGCTCATGTTAGAGCCTCTACTGCCAGTATACCAAAGATATGAAGAAATTGCCAACTCGCGCCAGTGATAGTTTTGTGCAATGTGCTCAGTATAGCACGATTTTTCTGGGGTGTAAAGTGGGCGGGAAGGGCTGCCTGATTACCCCCGGTACTCTCTCACCATCCGCATCTCCTGCCCGACCATACGGAAGGCCCGCCGTTCGGCCTCGTAGCAGATGCGCTGTTCGTCGAGCGTCAAGAGTTCCCCGTCGCGCAAGAGCAGCCGCCCGTCCACGAAAACGTGGCTCACATCGGAGGGATGCGCAGCGTAGACGATACCGGCAGCCAGGTCGTGGCGCGGGAACCAGTGAGGAGCGCGGGTGTCAAGCAGAATCAAATCGGCAGGACACCCGGGGGCCAGGATACCGCTGTCATCAAAGCCCAGTGCCTGCGCGCCGGCCTGCGTCGCCAGGCGCAGGATCTGGGTGCGGGGCAACGCCTCGGGCCGGCCCTGCGCGTTCTTGTGATAGAGACCGGTGATGCGCAGCACCTCCAGCATATTGAGATCGTTGTTCGAGGCCGGACCATCGGTGCCCAACGCGACGTTCACGCCGCCCTCCAGCAACCGAGGCAGCGGCGCCATCCCCATCGCCAGCTTGAGATAAGTCTTGGGGGTATGGGCCACGTGCACGCCCTTCTCCGCCAGGATGACAATGTCCTCGTCGTCCACAGCGATGCAGTGAGCGGCGATGGCGGGGCCGTCAAAGACACCCAACGCAGCCAGGTGGGCCACCGGCGTCTTGCCGTAGGCGGCCAGGGAATTGGTGACCTGCTCCTGCGACTCGGCCACGTGCAGGTGGATGCGCGCGCCTAGTTCGCGTGCTGCCTGGACAACCCGGTGCAGGAACTCTGGTGGGCACATGTAGGAAGAATGAGGCCCCAGGGCGCAACGGATGCGACCACCGGCAGCCCCGTGCCATTCCCGTGCAAAGCGCACGGTGTCGTCAAAGATGATCCCGCCCACCTCGTGCTCGGCCCCAATGCCGAACTGGCACCAGGCCAGGTTGGCCTTCAACCCCGCCTCTTCGACGGCCTGCGCGACCTGGCCCATCCAAAAGTAGTGGTCGCCAAAGCCTACAACGCCCGCGCGGATCATCTCGCAGCAGGCCAGCGCCGCGCCCCAGTAGACGTCCTCCTCCTCCAACGCCGACTCGGCGACCCAGATCTTTTCGTTGAGCCAGCGATCAAAGGACAGGTCCTCGGCCCAGCCGCGCTCCAGCGTCATCGGCGAGTGGACGTGAGCATTGAAGAAGCCGGGCAGCGCCACTCGCTCCCGGCCGTCAATTACCTCATCGGCAGCAAAACCCTGGGGGACTTTGCCGACCGCCACGATGATTCGACCCTCAATGGCGATGTCCACATCATGCAGGATACGGTCCTGGCCATCCAGCGTGATGGCGGTTACGTTTTGGATCAGGGTGCTGTTCACTGGATATTGGGTACTGGATACTCGATGCTGTCGTTCACGCCTCTGTGGCCTGGGCAGTGACGCCGGCCATCAGTAACCCCAACTGTTCCTTGGTACACTGGTCGGCCATGAGGGTGTCCATGATCTGCCCCTGGTACATGACCGCGATGCGGTCCGACAGGGCCATGATCTCGTCCAATTCGGCCGAAACCAGTAACACGCCACATCCGGCGTCGCGCATGCGCACGATCTCCTCGTGGATATACTCGATCGAGCCCACGTCCAGACCGCGCGTCGGTTGGTTGGCAATGAGCAACTTGATCGGACGCGAGAGTTCGCGGGCGACGATGACCTTTTGCTGATTGCCGCCCGACAATTTGGACACGGGGACATAAGGGCTGGGCGTGCGCACGTCGAATTCACGTACCAACTGGCGGCCGTTCTTGTCTATAGCCTCGTGGTTCAGCACACCGCTTTTGGCGAATGGCTGTAGGTAGTAAGTACACAACATCAGGTTGTCGGTGACCGGAAAAGGCAGCACTAGCCCGTGTCGCTGGCGGTCTTCGGGGATGTGGGCCACGCCGGTCTCGATGATTGGGCGAGGCGGTTTGCCCGTCACGTCCTGTTCCACCATCACGACTTTGCCGCTGTAAGGCCGGCGCAGACCGGTGAGGGCTTCGACCAATTCTGTCTGGCCGTTGCCCTGCACGCCGGCAACGCCCAACACTTCACCAGCCCGCACAGAGAACGACACACCGCGCACAGCCTCCACCCCCCGGTCGTCGAACACGCGCAGACTTTCCACGCGCAGCACATCTTCACCGGGATGAGCCGGGCCTTTTTCGACCTTTAGGATGACTTCGCGCCCCACCATCATCGCTGCCAGTTGAGGCTCATCTGTCTCCTGGGGACTGACCGTGCCGACGACCTGTCCGTCTCGCATCACCGTGATGCGATCGGCCACGGCCAGCACCTCCTTGAGTTTGTGCGTGATAAAGATGATGGACACGCCCCGCGAGGCCAGTTCGCGTATGATGCGGAAGAGATCATCGGCCTCTTGCGGCGTGAGCACTGCTGTCGGCTCGTCGAGAATCAGGATATCTGCCTTGCGATACAGCGCCTTGACGATCTCTACGCGCTGCTGCACGCCGACCGGCAGGTCTTTTACGTAGGCGTCGGGGTCCACATCCAGCCCATACTGGTGCGATACTTT
Source organism: Anaerolineae bacterium (assembly GCA_030620125.1). The sequence goes on along the minus strand of JAUXFI010000118.1, from coordinate 1,064 downwards.
ACGCACCTGTGCCGCCACGCCGCGCCGGTCGAGCGCCAACCAGCGCACTGTCTCGGCACCCAGCATGATGTTTTCGGCTACAGTGAACACGGGAACGAGCATAAAGTGCTGGTGCACCATACCGATACCGTACGCGATGGCATCTTTGGAGGTGCGAATGTCCGCCTGTTTGCCATCGAGGAAAATCTCGCCCGCATCCGGCTCATACAGACCGTAAACGACATTCATCAACGTGGTCTTGCCCGCGCCGTTTTCACCCAGCAGGGCGTGAATCTCACCCTTGCGCAGGTCAAAACTCACGTGATCGTTGGCCAGGACGCCGGGAAACCGTTTGGTGATACCCTTTGTTCGCAGAGCCAGGTTCACTTTATTGTTCATTGATTCATTGTTCATTGATCGTTCATTTCTCATACGGTACCCCGTCCGCCGCGGGAGGGGTGGTCTTGCCGATGATACCCGTCAAGATCACCATCGTCAGCAAATAAGGTACCAGGCCGACGATGTAAGACTGTTGTAGAAACGCCCACTGGGCCGGAATCTGCTCGCGGAAGAATTGCAGGTTAATCTGAAATGCCTGCGCGGCACCGAAAACGAGCGCGGACGCCCACGCGCCGAACGGCGCCCAGTTGCCAAAGATCATGGCCGCCAGCGCGATGAATCCGCGCCCGTTGGTCATCAGCGGCTCGAACGACGGCACCGACTCTAGCGTAAAGTACGCGCCTCCCAGGCCGGCGATCATCCCGCCGATGATCACGTTGGCGTAGCGCATACGCGCCACGTTGATGCCCACCGTGTCGGCGGCGCGAGGGTGCTCGCCGACCGCCCGCGTGCGCAGTCCCCAGCGTGTATAGAACAGGACAAAGTGGGTGATCAGCACCAGCACGACCGCGCTTATCGCAATCGGCTGCTGCTCAAAGATGCTCGCGATGGGTGTGTCAGCCAATAGCGGGATGTGAAGGCGCGGTAGTACGCCCGGCGCGTGAGGTACCTGCCCGCCAAAGATGCTTCCCTTCTCGAAGAACAACTGGCGATTCAGAAAGCCGGTGATGCCAATAGCCAGGATG
>JAUXFI010000108.1 GCA_030620125.1 Anaerolineae bacterium | reverse complement strand
TACCCTGCGAACTACCAGAGAGCCCACCTATCTGCGGGCGCGATGGTATGCGCCTTTTCTAACCATGTCCTCAGACTTACTGCGGGATCCCCAATCGCGGCCCAAATTGACTCGTTTGCGGAATTGGCTATACTTCAGCCATCATCACATCACTGAGGCGGAGTGCCTTGTCTGCTCCGCACCGAGGTAGAGCCCGATGTGGCGACCAAAGCGTGGGAGGTCAGTCTGGCAACAGACGTTGTAGCCCAGAGGCTGTCCACCGCCGAGGTCGCGGCGGGTGCTTGCTGATTAAGGGAAGGATCGGCCTGCATCAGATCATGGCCGCTTCATAGTACCGGCATGCCAGACGTACACAAGGAGGAGGCAGATGGCCAACGCAAGCAGGAATCAGAGCAAGTCATCGGCAGGATACGCATTGCTGGTTTTGCTTTTCCTGATACCGTTTGCAGTTGAACTCTACAACTCTCACCAACCTTCTGTGCCCACTGCTGGTGGGCAAGCTGGCAGTCTCAATGTCGTGATCAGCGAGATTGCCTGGATGGGCACCGCTACCTCATCCCACGACGAGTGGATGGAGTTGCATAATAACACGGACCATCCGCTCAATCTCACCGGCTGGACTCTGAGTGCCGCCGACGGAACACCATCCATACCACTGAGCGGCACGATCCCAGCCAAGAGTTACTTTCTCCTGGAGTCCACCGATGACGACACTGTACCTGGCGTGGCTGCCGACCAGATCTACGCCGGCACCCTGAAGAACGATGGAGAGGACCTGGTTCTGCACGATACCGTTTCCAACGTCATTGACCAGGTGGACTGTGCCTCAGGATGGTTTGCCGGTCACGCCGACGGTCGCGTCCCGATGGTGCGCGTGAGCACTGCCGTGAGTGGCACGCAGGCCACTAACTGGACATACCACCCCCGCTGTGGCACGGCCACCAACTCGACGGGTATCTCCCAGACCTGCACGCTCACCGTGACGAACGTGGGGCACGCGCTGGATTACGCCGTATACTTCAACGAACGGGCAACCACGGCCACTGCCACTACCGACGAGCATACCCCAATGGAGGACGTGCTCCTGGCCCTCATAGACAGTGCGACCACCAGCATCGATGTGGCGCTCTACGGCCTGAACCGGCAGAGCGTGATAACCGCACTGGTAGCAGCGCACGATGAAGGCGTGACAGTGCGTGTGGTGGGCGACGACGAGGCGGCCATGGGAGACTACAGCAGCAGCTACCACGCGCTGATTGAGGCTGGCGTTACAGTCGTCACCGACGCCAGTACCAGCAAGATACAGCACAACAAGTTCCTCGTGATCGACGGCGAGGTGGTCTGGACGGGCAGCACCAACTTGACCGACACCGGGCTGACTTTGAACACCAACAACAGCATCGTCATCACCGACACGATACTGGCAGGCATCTACACGGCCGAGTTCGAGGAGATGTGGGGAGGGAGTTTCCACAACGACAAGATAGACAACACAGCCCACCTCCTGGACTACGATGGCACCCGCGTGGAGTGCTACTTCTCGCCCACCGACCTGGTGGCCTTCGAGGTGCGGGACGAGTTGGCGGGTGCCGACGAGACTATCCACTTTGCGATGTTCTTCTGGACGGACGACCTGCTCACCGACCAGTTGGGCGAACGCTTGAGGGCGGGGGTGGAGGTGTACGGCGTTTGGGACCAGCTTGGGGCAGCTAATACCTCATCGGCGGACGAGGCGCTATCCGACGCCGGGGCGCGGATCAAGATAGAGCACTTTGTGGGCAAGGTACACCACAAGTTCGCGGTGATCGACGTGGAAGGCAGCGATCCGGTGGTGATCCTCGGCTCCTACAACTGGACGGGCAGTGGAGCCTACGACAACGACGAGAATACCCTCATCGTCCACGATCGCGAGCTGGCGCGGGCCTACTACGCCGAGTGGCAGCGTCTTCGGTCGGCGCTGGGCCCGTAGGATCATGTACGACCCGTCGCCCGACACCGGCGATCTGGCTGTAGGCACGGGCAGTCGGCTACTATCGCTACGATACCCACGAGCAACTGGATCTGCTCAATCGCCTCTATGACGTCAACTTCTTCCTGCCGGTGATATAGAGGAGGGTAGCCGTGCCGTGCCTTGACGAAACAGGGGGGTTATGGTATCATTGCGCCGATTGGGGGCGTAGTGTAGCGGTTTAACATGCCGGCCTGTCAAGCCGGAGATCGCGGGTTCAAATCCCGTCGCTCCCGCCTCAAGTAATTCTGCGCAACAGAGAGGCCTGTAGCCCTTGCGCGGAGACTTGGATGAGAACCATTCCCAGTGTGCTTGCCGGCAGTGGGGGATGGTTCTTTGCTTTTGTCCCCGCACCTATCATGTAGGCACATTAAGGTACATCCAGAGGTTGGTAACTACGTCTAGTAGTTTCCTGTATTCGCATTTTACTATACTTCTTGGGTAGTGGTTACATATTAACTGATGGATTGCACAAGCATTGATGCAATCCGGTTGGCTGACCAGGACATCCAAACTGTCGTTAGCCTCATCCTGTTGCGCGGGGAAGCGGTGGTACCGCAAGAGCGGATTACCGCTTGCCGTGACCCCAAAGACGACCAGTTTTTGGAGGTAGCCGTCGCTGGAAAGGCCGATGTGATCGTCAGCGGGGACCAAGACCTGCTGATGCTACATCCTTCGCTCATATCGGTTTTTAGGTGAAATGTGGTATTCTTCTCCCATACACTTTGATGGGAGGAAAACTATGCGATTTCCAATTTCCGAGTTGCTGAGCCAGCAAGAGTGCTATGATTACTTGTTACGCACGCTTCACCCCGATCCAGATGATCCGCCTCGCCGACGGGCTAACAATCGACCTGGCCTGGGCACTATGGAGAACGATCGTCCTCCCGTTTTGGGTGTAGTGGGGCGCACCACCGGCCAAATTCGCCTCACGGTGTGTGACAACACTCAACAAGCCACCATCCAGCCGCAAGTTGAAGACGACACTCTGCCCGACACTACCCTCAACACGGACGAAAGTTCCGCTTACAATCACATCACCAGCACTGGCCGCAATCACGCTACAGTGTGCCACTCCCGTCGCGAGTATGCACGTGACGATGACGGTGATGGCTTCTGCAAAGTGCACTGTAACACGATGGAGGGCATCTGGACTGGCTTGCGCAACTTCTTACGCCCGTTCCGTGGGGTGCATAAGAAATACCGGGTCTTTGGGAGTTTGCGTGGATGACGTATTGGAGTCCCGAACTTGTTCGGGTTCTTCGCGTGGCGCCCCCAACAAGTTGAGGAGTCCGATACCCTGACCACGCGAAATCCCAAAGAGCCTCATTTTCTTCCGCCGCTATCTCGCGCAGCTTGAAGCGCTGCACCTTGTCGGTGACGGTCGTGGGCAGCCGCTCCACAAAGCGCACCTGCTCGGGGATCTTGAACAGCGCAATCTGGCCCCGGCAAAAGTCCAGTACCTCTTTGACGGTCAATGTGGCCCCAGGATGCAGTTCCAGATAGGCCCAAACCGCCTCGCCCCCCAGATCGCTGGGCACTCCGACCACCCCAGCCCGCCGGATGACCGGGTGACCCTCAAGATAAGTCTCGACCTCCGCCGGGTAGATGTTCTGACCCCCACGGATAATCACGTCCCCTTTCCGTCCCACCAGTCGCAGGTAACCATCCGCGTTCAGGTAGCCAATGTCGCCGGTGTAGAACCAACCCTCACTATCCAGTACCTGGGCGGTCAGTTCAGGATCGCGGTAGTAGCCGGTCATCATCTGCGACGTTTGGACGGCAATCTCGCCCCGCTCCCCCACCGGCAACGATCGCCGCTCCTCGTCCACAATGCGCACCCGGGCGCCGGGTACCGGTTTGCCCACGGTTGTAGCGGCCCGCTCCCAGGGGTCATTCAACCCGGTCCACGTCATGTGCCCAGTCTCGTTAGCGCCATAGACGTTCTCCAACGGGCAACCGAACCGTTCGTGGAGCGCCTGGGCCAGGTCAGGCGGGCAGGGTTCGGTGGAAAAGAGCACTCGCCGCACTGAAGACAGGTCATAGCGTTCCTGCCCCGGCGTGCGCAGCAACAGGCGGTACATGGTGGGCGAACCTGTGATCTGCGACACCTTTTCCCGCTGTATGGTCTCTAGCACGTGTTGGGGGTTGAAGCGATCTCGGAGGACGACCCTGCCGCCGGCCAGGAATGCGGCGAAAACCCCCAGCCACCCGGAGTAATAACACGGCGGGAAGGGCAATAGCAGACAACGCAGCAATCTGGGGCTCAGGTGTGGGGCGACGGACGGCTGTGCCAGGCCCCAGTAGCCGTCCCGGCGGTGCACCACGCCCTTGGGCTGCCCGGTGGTGCCAGAAGTGTAGGTGATGCGGCCCATTTCCTTGGGCGAGATTTTTGCCCGGCGCAGAGGTTTTCCAAAAGCCATCACCTCGGCCAGGGAAAAGAACGTTCGGCCATCTCCCCCATCCGCGCCCTGAACGACGATCGTGTGCAGGTCGGGCAGATCAGTACGCAACCGCGCCAGCATCGCCGGGTAGTCGTGGCCGTACCAGCTTTGGGTCGTGATGACGACCCGGGCCCCGCAGTCGGCAAGGATGTGACGCAGCTCGTGTTCGCGCAGCAGCGGGTTCAGGGGCACCTCGACGTTACCCAGCACCCAGGGTAAGAAGAGCGTATAGACTGCCTCGGGGCAGGCCGGCAACAGGGTCACGACCCGGTCACCTTTCTGAACGCCCAACGATTGCAGGCCGGCCGCCAGCCTGTCCACACAGGCAAAGACCTGCCGCCGGGTCAGCCGTTGCCGGTAAAAAATGATGAATTCACTATCCGGTCTGAGGCGGTGCGCCAGCGTGATCAGGCGCTGGGGACCGAGCCAACCGAGTAACCTTTGGACGACCATCAACCAACCTCGGCCCTATGAAGTAACCACGTCAGAGAGTAACTGCTCAGGCTGCCGTCGCTTCGACTTTGCTCAGCACAACGCCCCGGCGGCTGTGGAAGCCGGTACAGGGGCCACCGAGGCTTGTCACTTTGACGAGTTCAGTTCAGCGTTCCGCGCTGATTGGGGTATAGCGCAATGGGCAATTGCTCCCCTCACCAGCATGGTGGCGGTAGAAGTACGTGACGCTGCCATCCATTAGCCGTCGCTTCCGTTTGCTGACAGTGCCGCCGCAGGCCGGACATTGGGCCTTTTCGGGCGAATCTGGGCTGGCTTGTACGAGTTGTCCGTCTACCTGTGCCTCTAACATCACTCACTCCCCCGCCGTCAATTCACCTTGGGCAGGTGCAGGGCCAGCGGACTGCAGTCACAGTTCAATGTGTCACGTCATCAGTTCGCCATCCCCACATCCGCGCCAGCCGGGAAGCCTCTGCCTGCTCCTTCTGCCATTCATCTTCCCTCACCATACTCTCCTCCCAACTCGATCCTTCGTCGAGATCGTGCAGAAGAAAGCGAACGCCCTGATTGTCGTTCGGATTCAGTTCCAGCATCCAGGCAAAGACCTGGCGAGCTTCTTCCACCCGCCCCAGCCGCCACAGGCAAAGTCCGCGCCCGTGCAACGCCCGCATAAAGGGCCGCGAGCGCAGATCGCCCCAGAAAACGCCGAGATAGCGAGCCGGTTCACCGATGACCCGCGCCTCCGCCGCTGCCTGGCCCTGTTCGTAACAAGCCAGCGCCTCGGCCGCTCGTCCCTCATCGAAGCGCGAGTTGCCCAGGTGCACCCAGGCATCGGCGTGGCCGGGGTCCAGCCGCAGCGTCTCCCGGTAGTAGGCTTCGGCAGCGAAGAACCGCCTGGCCCACCGGTACTCCATCCCCCGGTCAAACAGGTAAGCGCCCCAAGCCTGCCGCGCCTCGTCCGAGTGGGTTCTGTGACGATTCCCCCAGGGGCGAGGCGCGGCGTCGGAATCGTACTGCTCGGGGTACTCTTGCTCCAGGTAATTCACCACTTTCTCCGTCAGATCCACATTGTGCTCCCCCACCACGAAGCGCAGGTCGGCCCGTAGAACGTCGGCCCACGGGTCGGGAGGCAGTGGATGGCAGTAGACACTGTGGGCGATGAAGCGAGGGATCAGCCAGGAGCCTGACATGCTCCTCCGCGATGCTCCCAGCAACTCTGCCGCCGCCTCGATCAGAGCCCGGTTGCGGGCAGCGATGGCGACCTCGTCACGATCGGTGTGGTGGACCAGGGTCATCTCGTAGCGGTGGGCGCCCGCATTGATCACGTGCACGATCAATTCGTCGTCGGGGGTTGCCCGCTGCTGGCAATACCACTCGGCCAGGGACCGCGTGGGGCGCAATCCCCAGATCGGTTGACGAGGCACCAGGTGCTCGACGCGGGCCTGAACCACCGGGCCGTCGGCGAGAGCCAGTGTCACGTCTCCTGGACTGCGCGAGCCGCCGGTGTAAAAGTCAGGCCATAGGGCCAGCCATATCTCGGCATGCAACACCAACGTGCCAGCCTCCACGTCGGAGTCGGCCAGCGGCTGGCGAAAAGTGTTGTCAGCCAGATGATGGGGCCACCACGTATAGCGAGCCGGTCGCCCACCCAGGCTGACGGCAAGACGATTGCTGGAAATGGCGCCACGAATCGTGGCGTAAGGGTTGCGAGTCTGCACGGAGCGGAACATCTCCACCTGCGCTGTGATCTCGGCTACGGTGAGGGGCCGGTCGGCATTCATCAGCACCTGGGCAACCAGTTGAGTGAAAGATGGTTCGGTTTTCACAGGCTTCTTGACCTCCGTTCACGACTCACCTTGCTACTCGTGGTTCTCGTTCCTGCGCACACCAGACACAGGACTGATCTGCATAATCGGGCACTAATCGGGCAAGAAATCGGGCAATCAGGCGTCAGAGTCGGCCAGCCGGCCCCGCGCCACCTTGATGCGGGCGACCATCTTGATGAGAAAATCGGTGCGTTGGAAATTAGGCTCAAACATTGAATTACGTTTTCTACTCAATCGGCCAGCCGCCGTGGGATTCGATGGCCTGGTCTATTTCCTCCATCAGCTTGTAGAACAAGAGGGGCAGGATATAGTCCTTGTACTTGGGAGCGTCGAGGGGGCCACGGATGGAGCAGGCAGCCTCCCAGAGCCAGTTTTCGAGGGTGGTGATGTCCACGGTGT
>JAUXFI010000198.1 GCA_030620125.1 Anaerolineae bacterium | reverse complement strand
TCGCCGGATGAGTGATTATCCGTTCAATTCGTTCCAGAATCCGTTGACAGTATACCCCACGTAAAAAGTGCAAAACTAGCAAAGATTCTTTCCTCATCCTGTAAATCCTGTAAATCTTGTCAAAAACCTTCTTGGTTCTGGCTTGTCCAGGTTAGGTAACTATTTGTGTATCTGCCTGTCAACTTTTGCTTGTCAACTTCTGAATGAGGCGCACGACCGTGGCCTCTAACTGGGCCTGGTAGCGCCAGAAAACCCACGCCAGCCCGGCCACGCCGCCGCCCAATGGGATCCACACCCACCAGGGCAACTCCGTCGCGTAGGCTCCCAGCCAGCAGGAGACGAATACCCCAGGCAGCCGCCCCAGCAAGGCCAGCACGACCATGTGCGGGATCGCGAGCGGGCTGAGCCCGATCAGAAAACAGGCGACGTCGTCGGGGACCAGGGGGAATAGAAAGACGAGGAAAAAAAACGGTGGTCCCCGGCGGCCGGCGATTTGGTCCCAGCGCGTCAATTTCTCCGGGTTCACCAATCGCTCGACGAGTGGCCGCCCGAACCAGCGCCCCAGGGCCATTGCCAGCGTCGTTCCCAACGCCAGCCCCACCATGCTGTAGAAAGTGCCCAGACAGACGCCGTACAGGTAGCCGTTCACCAGCCCCACGAACTGGCCTGGCATTGGCGCCAGTAACACCTGCGCGACGTTGAGCGCGATGCTGACCAGCGGGGCCCAGGGACCAAAGCCCGCCACCCATTCCCGTATCCGCTCCTGGTCGTCAAGAAGGGTCCACAGCGGTTCACGCCAGTACCACAATACGCCGCCGACACCAATCACCAGCACTGCCAGAAGCGCGGCGCGTATCCAGGTTCGGTTGCCGTCCCGCCGCTCGCTCACGGTTGATTTTGCACCAGCGCAGCTCGCCGAGGCGGCTTTAGCCCCAAGCTGAACAGGAAACCTGCCGCTACGATGACTGTCGTCACGCCAAAGAGCGTGGTGTACGAGGTTGCCTCCAGCAGCCACCCGCCGGCTATCGGCGCCAGTGTCAGCACCCCCATAATGGTGTTGCCCAGGCCGATGTAGGTCGGGCGCATCCCCTCCGGCGCGATCTCTAACAGGTAGTTGAAGAAGCCTAGCATCCACGCGCTGTTTACGATTCCTATGGTCACAAAGACAAAAGGATAACCTCGAGTCAGCCAGCCGCCGCCCGCCAGTTGCACCGCCAGTGCGAAAAGCGGCCCCGCCACGGCCGCCGCGCTCCCGATGCGGATCACGTACTGCGGTCCCCACTGTTCACTGACCAGACTCAATACGGCGCTGGCGACCACCCCTGCCAGTGTCTGAGCGATGACGAAATCGCCGATGATGCCCTGAGGCAGGTGCAGCACGTTGGCCGCGTGCAGCACGTAGAATGAGGCTGTCAATCCCATCATGCTGACCAGGATGCGACAGACCATCAGGCGGCGAAAGGCAGGGTCGGCGAGCAGGAGCTTTAACCAACCGCTCTTCATCTTGCCCTTTGCCTCCGCGCTCGCGTCCTCAGATGGAGGCTCCCGTATCAAAAACATCGCGATCACAGAGGGGATGAGCACTGCGCCCGCCAGTGCAAAGATCAGCGCATAGTCGTCGGGGAAAGGGCGGCGGTCCAGGATCAGCCCCACCAATATCCCCACCCCGATCCCCGCCAGCCCACTAACGACCTGCCCTGTCCCCATCAGGCGACTCCGCTGTTTCAGCGGGATGGCCCGCGCCAGGATGTCGAACCAGGCCACGCTGGCGACCCCATCGCTGGTGGCGAAGATGCCCAGGCAGGCGAAGAACAGGACGAGCATGGCCGTGGGGTAGCCAGCCAGCCCGGCCCACAGCGCCGCCGCTATCACCCAAAACATGACTCGTCCACCAAGCCCGGCGAGCATGTATGGCTTCTTGCGCGGCTTGTCGTTGATCAGGCGGGCGACCAGCAGTTGGGGCAACATCCAGCCACCAGCAAAGACCGTGCTGACCAGGCCAATCACCAGTGCCGAGTCGGTCAATTGACCGACGAACGCGGGCATCACGCTGCTGGGGCTGACGAAGGTGAACGCTACCCCAAAGCAGATATAGTCCACCAGGAAGGCAGTAAAATTCCAGCGGTAGTGAGGGGGCAGTGACTGGGGAGCTTTGCTCACAGCGCCTCGTCGGAGATGATCAGGTCGGCCGTGGCGACGTTGGTGGCGATGGGCACGTTGTGGACGTTGCAGGCGCGCAGCAGGGTCTGAATGTCGGGGTCGTGAGGGTGTTTATCGAGCGGGTCTACGAAAAAGAACACGGCATCCACCTCGCCCTGTGACACGCGGGCCGCGATCTGGGCGTCACCTCCACGTGGTCCCGAAAGCAGGCACTCGACGTCGAGCCCTACCTTTTCGGTCAACAGGCTGCCGGTCGTGCCCGTGGCGATCAGGTCAAAGTCCATCAGCTTGTCCCGATTGAACGTGGCGAAGGCGACCATGTCTGCCTTTTTACCGTCGTGCGCGATCAGGGCGATAGTTTTCTCTGGCATAGCACCTCCTGGAGTTTCGTAGAGTTCCAGTAACCGTTCAGGGGGTATTTGGATTTACCTTCCCGGAAGCTCCAACGGGACAAGTTTTGCAAAGATATGAGTCGTCCAGCGCGTTTGGATTCACCGGACGGCCAAATCTCAGCTTCTGGGAAGGTGGCCTGAACGCTTACGAGTTCCAAAGTGTACCACGAAGTAGCATGCCGTCAAGCCAGCGGTCAGCCGTCAACAGTCGTTGTCATTTGTCATTTGGCCGGATTTCGTTATACTGTTGCCAGGACGAGGAGAGAGAGACGACTATGCTCCAGGACTTGTTGATCTACACCATTGGCCACAGTGACCACACCGCAGCGGCGTTCGTTGACCTGCTGCGCCGCCACGGGATCACGCTCGTGGTGGATGTGCGCAGCCAGCCTTACAGCCGCTGGGCGCACCAGTTCAACCGCGAGGTGCTGGCTCACGATCTTGAGGACGCCGGCATCGCCTACCGGTTTTTGGGCGATGCTCTCGGCGGACGTCCTGCCGACCCAACTCTGTACGACGCTGAGCAGGAGCGGGCCGACTACCAACACGTGGAGCAAACGGACGTCTACCAGACCGGCATTGACCAGTTGCTCGACCTGGCCCGCACCGAGCAGGTGGCCGTGATGTGCAGCGAGGGCGACCATCGCCACTGTCACCGTCACCTGCTCGTCACCCAGACGTTGCTAACGCGTGGCGCTCGTGTGCTCCACATCCAGCCAGACGGCAGGACGGTTGAGGGGGAGCAGGTGGCCCGGCAACTCGCCCTGTTCGGATGAGGAGAAACCGCGATGACTACTCTCTACACCATTGGCTACCAACGCAAACCGCTGGCCACGTTCATCGGCCAACTGCGTGAGGCTGGCGTGGACGCGGTGATTGACGTCCGCCTGCGCAATACCTCTCACCTGGCCGGCTATACCAAGCGGGACGACCTGGCCTTCTTGCTGCGCGAGGGGTTCTCAATTGCCTACGAGCATCGTCCCGAGCTGGCTCCCACCCCCGAGATACTCGACGCCTACCGCGAGGACCAGGACTGGGTGGCCTACGAGGAATGTTTCCTCCCGCTCCTGGAGGAGCGAACCGCCGCAGAGGTGGGCCGCGAGGTACTGGCCCGCTATCGCGCTTCGTGTCTCCTGTGCGCCGAACCGACAGCCGAGCACTGCCACCGCCGCCTTGTCGCCGAGTATTGGGCCGGGTGCCTGCCAAGGCTGACTATCGTTCACTTGTAGTTATGCACTTGTAAGAGAAGGCCTGCGGTATCCGCTCCCATCCGCTGCGGCAACGGATGAACAGCAAATAGGCGGATAGGGATGACTCGTCCGCTTATCCGTTTCAATCCGCTGCGGCAACGGATGAACAGCAAATAAGCGGATAGGGATGGGCTCATCCGCTTATCCGCTCCTATCCGCTGCGGCAACGGATGAACAGCAAATAAGCGGA
>JAUXFI010000130.1 GCA_030620125.1 Anaerolineae bacterium | reverse complement strand
TCGCTCTTGCGCCCCAGGTCACACGGGTCGTGATAGGTCACCCGCAGGTTCATTTCCCCCAACTCGATGTCTCCCTGTGTGATCAATTCGTCCAGTAACTCTGTGGCGTGCAACACCTCCAGGCCAATCTCCTCCTCCAGGACTTTTGAATATACAAACTTCCACATGTGATAGCAGGAGGGGCAGGCGAAGATGACGCGGGAAGCGCCGAGTTCCTTGACCTGGGCGACGTTGTGCCGGATCAGCGTCTTGGCCTGCTCCAGTCGCCCCATCGAAAGCAGAGGATAGCCGCAGCACCACTCTTGCCCTCCCAACGTGGTAAAGTCAACGCCACTCGTCTCCAGGATGGAGGTCAATGCCTGGGGCACGCGATAACTGCGGGGGAAGAAAGACGCGACACAGCCGACAAAGTAGACAATCTCGGCCCCCTGTTTGCCCTCCAGTCCAGGCGGGATATGTTCCAGGTTCTGGCTCCAGATGAGCCGGTCGGTGTTGTCGTCACCGCTGATATTGTGCGCGGTCGTGATGGTCTGGCTCAGGCTATTGAGACGTCCGATGCCCGTGCACAGCCGGTCGTCAATCACCGTCTCCGGCCGCTGCACCAGGTAGTCGGCCAGGAGTTCGCGCAGTTCCTGGCAATCCTCCACCCGGTAGCCCTCATCTTCCGCCACCTCCTTGAGCGCGATCATTACCTCATTGATGTCAATTTCGTTGGGGCAAAACGCGCCGCACATCTCGCACCCCAGGCACAGCCAGATGTCCCGGCTGGACAGGAGCCGCTCCCGCTGCCCGAACTGGATCAGGCGCAGGATGCGATCAGGCCCGTATTCCATCGCAAAGGCAGCCGGACAGCCAGCAGTACACTTGTGGCAGTGGTAACACAGTTGTATGGTTTGCCCACTGAGGCTGTTTACCTGATCCGTAAATGATGTCTCAGCCATTTGTCAATTCCTCTCTATCAATCTACCAACTCACCAGGTCCGCCATCGCCAGAATCTGCACCGGCGTCCAGTTGTGTACCTGGCTGGCCTTGTTGGGACAGGCCACCACGCAAGCCCCACAGTTCTGGCACAGCGCCGCATTGACGGTGGCGATGTGCCACACGGGATGGATCGAGCGGGCGTCGTAAGGACACGCCTCCACACAGGCCCCGCAGGCCGAACAGAACTGCGGGATCACGCAAGCCACCGCCGGCTCCTGGATCATCTCGTCCTGCGAGAACAATTGCAGCACCTTGGCCGCTGCACCCGAGGCCTGCGCTACCGTCTCTGGGATATCCTTGGGCCCCTGCGCCGCCCCGGCCAGGAACACCCCCGCCGTCAGGCTCTCGACAGGGCGCAGCTTGGGGTGCGCCTCGCTGAAAAACCCATTCTGGTCCACGCCCACCCGCAGCGTCTGCGCCAATTCCAGCGCCTGGCAACTGGGCGTCATCGGCGTCGCCAACACCACCAGATCGGCCATCACCTCCACCGGCCTGCCGCTCAACGTATCGGCTCCCCACACCACCACCTTTCCCCCCCCGGTTGCCGAGGGGGATTGGGGGGGGGCTTGAAAGACCCTGCTCACCTTGCCCCGCAGGTACAGGATGTCGTGCTCCTCCATCGCCTGCTGGACATACTCGTCGTACCCCTTGCCCGCCGAGCGGATGTCAATGTAAAAGACGTATGCCTGCCCTCCTGGCACACACTCCTTGAACATCATCGCCTGCTTGGCAACGACCATACAACAGACCTTGGAGCAATAGGGCACGCCCCGCTCAGGGTCGCGGGAGCCAGCGCACTGGACAAAGACCACCTCACGCGGCACCCGTCCGTCGGATGGCCGCCGGATACCCCCCCCGGCCCCCCCGGAGCGGGGGGGAGCACTGTCTCGCAACATCTCCTCGAATGTCAGCCCGTCCACCACGTCCAGGATCTCCCCGCCGCCATACTCAGGCAACCGCTCCAGCGAGTAGGGGTCCCAGCCCGTCGCCACCACGATAGCACCCACATCGAACGTGAAATCAGTAGACAAGGAAACAGGTAAACAGGTAGACAAGTCCTCCTCCCCTTGTTTCCTTATTTCCTTGTCCACTTGTGTACTCCCTACCGTCACCTCAAAATTCCCCACGTACCCCTCAACACCCACCACCTGCGCATCCGTCAACACCTCGATATTCGGGTGGTTGAGCACCTGCTCGACCTTGCGCTCTAGCAAACCCGGCGCGGCGGTAAAGTTGAGAAAAGTGCCGCTGAGCCTGGCCATCTTGCCGCCCAGGTGCGCCTCCCGCTCGACCAGCACGACGGGAAAGCCTGCGTTGGCGACGTCCAGCGCGGCCTGTATCCCGGCGATCCCCCCGCCGATGACCAACGCCCGCTTCGTCAACGGCAGACGGAACGTCTCCAACTCCTCGTCCCACGCAACCTTCTCCACAAAGGTGCGCACAGTCTCAATTGCCTTCTCCGTGGCGCGAGCCTGCTCGTGCTGGTGCACCCAGGAACACTGCTCGCGGATGTTGGCCATCTCACAGCGATACGGGTTCATCCCCGCCTCGGCAGACGAAGAAGCCCGCCGGAAAGTCTTCTCGTGCATCGCGGGCGAGCAGGCCGCCACCACCACGCCGTCCAACTGGTGCTCCGTTATCGCATCCCGAAGCAACTGCTGCCCAGGCTCAGAGCACATGTACGTATAAGTCGTGGCGTGGACGACGTCTGGGTGCTGCCCAATCTCCTCGGCCACCCGCTCCACGTCCACCGTGCCCGCGATATTTATGCCACAATGGCAGACAAAGACACCGATACGACTCACTCCACCTCTCCTTCAAATTGGGTCGCCTTGACCATCCTCATCCCCCGCAATTCGTCTCTTGGTTGACATCACATTCCGCTTGTGATATAATATCTTCAGCGGGTGGCCAGTGGCGTTCCTATCCTTGACCGGACGGCTCTCCCTGGCAAATAGGCTGAAGAAGCCTCCCCGCAGGTCTTATGGGCCGATGATCCGCTTCAGCAGGTCATCGGCCTTTAGTGTTCTATCAGCCTTGGCCTTTCCCCGATAAATGGCCAGGGCTTTTTTGTGTGCCCGTGACTTCTTACCTACTTGTCCGAAGGCGATGTCATAGGGGGAGATGCCTGGCCCGGCCTGTCGTAGCCAGTAGAGCAGCATGGCTTTGATATTCGCCTCGTGGCCAGTGTATTCCGTATCAATGGTGACTAACGCCCCCGCCGGTAACTCCCGGATCAGGTAGTAAAGAGCTACGGTGAACAATCGTATGTGGATCAGCTTACGACTGAGCCGCTCGAAGCGTTGGCGCATAGCCTTGATAGCCGCCCGCTTCTCCCTGCCGGAGATGCGGATCGCGTAGTCCTTGTCATTGGTCAGCGCCAGGGCAGTATACCCGCTGCACTCGATCTTGTTGCTTTGGTCTACCTCGTACAAGGGATCTGCCTTTCGGTTGTGTAGTAGCCCACCCTAATCATCCCCGCCCCTCGCAATTCGCAATTCGCAATTCGCTAGCCGTTATTTCGCCGACAAACCGCCGATATTCCACCGATAAGCGATAGCAGCGCGTTTTGCGTGAGGGGTCGTCCACCGCCAGCCAGCCATCGGCCAGCCAGCCGGCTATTAGATCGCGCACGGTGCGCGGGGCGAGCCCTAATGCACGAGCGATCTCAGCAGTGGTGACGGTTTTCTGACGGGTAAAGAGCCCCAGCACCAGCCGTGCCCGCCTGTCCAGGCAACGCAGTTTGGGCGGCTCCAGCGCGGCGGGCAAACCGGCCTGCTCGCGCACTTGATCGGCCACGCGGCGGAAGGTGACAGCCATGCTGTGGATGAAGTAAGCCAGCCAGCCGGTGAGGTCGGTGTCGGCGCGGCCCTCGTAGTAATTGTGATGCGGATGCGTTTGCAGTGCAGCGTAATAAGCAAGTAGGTCCTGGACGTAGACCTCCTCCAGGCTGTAAAAACGGCCCAGGTCGTAGCCATGCCGGTAGAGAATAAGTGTCGCCAGCGCGCGGGCGGTGCGCCCGTTGCCGTCGTAGAACGGATGAATGGTGACGAACTGGTAATGTGTCAGCCCGGCAAGCACCGGCACGGGCAACTCCTCGCACCCGGCCTGCGCTATCCAGGCGACCATGTCGCACATCAGACCGGGCACATCCGCCGCCTCCGGCGGCAGATAGACGATCACGCCAGTGGCGGAATCGCGGATGACATTCTGACCGTCGCGGTAGGCGGTGGATCGAGCGCGCGGGCCACCGAAAATGAGTGCGTGCAACCGGCAAATCAACGTCTCGGTGATGGGCGTCTGCTGCTCGGCCCACTCTTCCACGCGCTGGAGCGCGCGGTAATAGTTCTGCACCTCACTGACGTCGTGCTCGCGACCAGGGAAACGTCGATCCCTCAACACCGCTTGCCCAGCCTCGACTAACGTCAGCCGGTTACCCTCAATGCGGGTGGAGTAGTGCGTGGAGCGGATGCGCGTTTCTTGGCGCAGCCGCTCCGCCACCTGCGGCGGCAACACCGTCAGTTGCACCGTCTGGCGAGCAGCCTCAATCTCCATCAAATCCCGCACGATGGCGGGGGTAAAGGTGAAGCGAGTATTCACAGAACCCTATTCACAGGTTTGTTCATTATCCATTGCTTCATTGTTCATTGCCCGCGCCGCCTGAAACAGCCCCAGCACCTTGGCCGCCGCGCCGCTGGCCTGCGCCACCGTCTCCGGGATGTCCTGCGGCCCCAGGCCCGCCCCGGCCAGAAAGACCCCCGGCACCCCGCTCTCCACCGGCGTCATCTCCTCGTCCGACGCGGTGTAGAAGCCAAACTCATCCACGCCAATACCCAGCATCTCCCCCACGTGGCGGCTCCCCGCAGAGGGCACAATCGCCGACGCCACCACCACCAGGTCAGCGGCGATCTCTACCTTGCTCCCGGTCAGCGTGTCCACGCCCCACACCATCACTTTGCCGTCGCTGGAAAAGACCTTGGAGACGCGCCCCCGGATGTAGACCGTGCGATCCTCCTCCATCGCCCGCGTGACAAACTCCTCGTACCCCTTACCGCCAGCCCGGATGTCTATGTAAAACACGTACACCTGCCCATCGGGAACGCGGTGCTTGTAGAGGATGGCGTGTTTGGCAGTGTACATGCAGCAGATTTTCGAGCAGTACGGCAGGCCGTGCTCTGGATTGCGGGAACCGGCGCACTGGATAAAGACCACCTCTTTGGGGACAGTGCGGTCAGAAGGGCGAATCACCTTGCCACCGGTCGGTCCGGAGGCGGAGAGCAGCCGCTCGAACTCTAGCCCATCCATCACGTCAGGGTGATCCATGTAAGCGTAGGCCATCACCGCCTTGTCCTGATAAAGTTCGTAACCTGTGGCGACGATGATAGCGCCTACCTCCACCTCGACAATCTCGGGCCCCATATCGTAGTCAATGGCGCGCGGCTCGCACGCCTCCGCGCACTTGCCGCACGCCAGGGGAAAAAGTCCCATGCAGGCATCGGGGTCAAGTATGTAGACCGCCGGTACTGCCTGGGGAGAGGGGATATAGATAGCGCGGCGGGCGGCCAGCCCCCGGTCGAACTCGTTGGGCACGACGATCGGGCAGACCTGGGTGCAATCACCACAGGCGGTGCATTTCTCCTCGATGACGTAGCGGGGATGGCGCAGGATACGCACTTTGAAATCCCCGACCTCCCCCTCCACGCCCACCACCTCGCTCAACGTCAGCAGCCGGATGTTGGGATGCTGCCCAACCTCGACCGTGCGCGGCGTGAGGATGCATTGGGAACAATCCAGCGTCGGGAAGGTTTCGGACAGTTGCGCCATGTGCCCGCCAATGGAGGGCTCTTTCTCGACCAGGATCACCTCGGAGCCACTGCCGGCAATGTCCAACGCGGCCTGCATCCCGCCGATTCCGGCGCCGATCACCAAGGCCCGATCAATCATTGTTTCACTGTTCATTGAACAACGACCTGG
>JAUXFI010000070.1 GCA_030620125.1 Anaerolineae bacterium | reverse complement strand
TAGTTGATGAGCCTACACAATCTTTTCTATCCGAGAGGAATAGCCGTCATCGGTTCCACGTCGGTGGACAAGATTGGTTACGAGCTGATCCGCCAGATGCTGGACGGCGGCTACCAGAACGTCTTCGCAGTCAACCCCAAAGCACAAGGCGTCACTCTCCCCCCCGCTTCGGGGGGGGCAGGGGGGGGTGTCGTCCCGGGCTACGACGCGGTGTCCAAGATAAACCAGCCGGTAGACCTGGCCGTCATCGTATCACCCACCGCGACGGTGCCGGGTGTGCTGGAGAACTGCGGTCAGGCCGGCGTCAAGGCGGCTGTGATCATCACGGCGGGGTTTTCCGAGGTCGGCAACAGCGCCGGGGAGGAGGAGATCAAGCGGGTGGCCGGAGAACACGGCATCCGGTTCATCGGCCCCAACTGCGCCGGTCTCGTGAACACCAGCCATCACCTGTTCCCCACGCTGGAGACCAGGCCGCCCGCCGGTGGAGTCGCCATCGTCGCCCAGAGCGGCGCGGTGGGCGGGGTCGTTCTGGCCTGGGCGAAGGAGTACGGGCTTGGCGTCTCAAAGTTCGTCAGCTATGGCAACAGAGTTGACCTGAACGAGATAGATTTTCTGCGCTACCTGGCCGGCGACGCCGAGACCAAAGTGGTAGGGCTGTACATCGAAAGCGTGGCCGATGGACGGGAGTTCATGCGAGCAGTACGGGAGTGCACCGACCACAAACCGGTGATCGTCATCAAGGCGGGGCGCACCCGGTCGGGGCGGCGGGCGACGCTCTCGCACACCGGCTCCATGGCCGGCGCGGACGCCGTCTACGACGCCGCCTTGCGGCAGTGCGGGGCCATTCGGGTGCACACAATCGAGGAGCTGTTCGATCTCTGCAAAGGCTTCCTCTACGCGCCGCCTCTCAAAGGACATCGGGTCGCCATCGTGACTAACTCCGGCGGGCCGGGCGTGTTGGCCGCCGACCGGGCCGAGGAGGTCGGCCTTGACGTGGCTGAGCCTGGCCCCGCGCTGAAGGAAAAGCTCTCCGAGTTCCTGCCCTCCCATTGCGCGCTCAAAAACCCGATTGACCTGACGGTGGAGGGGACAGAGGACGGGTATCGGGAGACGCTGCTGGCTGTGTTGCAGGAGTACGACGCGGCCCTGGCCCTGAACATCGCCACGCCTTATCTCGACTCTGTCAGCCTGGCTCGCGGGGTCTGCGCCGCGGCCGAAAAGAGCGGCAAGCCGCTGATAGCCAGCTTCCTGCCCGAGCAGATCGTGGCTGAGAGTATCGCCTACTTGCAGGAGCGTGGCGTCCCCAACTTTAGCACCGGCGAGCGGGCGGTGGCGGCGCTGGCGAGGATGGCGGATTTCGGCGAGTCGGCGAGTCAGCGAGTCAGCGAGTCGGCGAGTGAGCGAGTGGTCGCTTTATCGCTGAATCGCTCTATCGCTCTGGAGCCGGAGGCGATGGCCTGGCTGCGGGAGAATGGTATCCCAGCGCCGGATTTCCGCTGGGCCGCGACGCCGGCGGAGGCGGTGCGGGGCTGCCGCGAGATCGGCTATCCCGTGGTGATAAAGGTGGTTTCGCCCGACATCCTGCACAAGTCAGACTGCGACGGCGTGATCCTGGACATCAAGGACGACGAAGCGGCCAGGGTCGCTTTCAGAGCGCTGGAACAGGCCGCGACAGGCAAGGACTTTCGGGGCGTGGTCATCTACCCAATGATCCAGGACGCGCAAGAGGTGTTGCTGGGACTGTCGCGCGATCCCCAGTTTGGTCCCGTGGTCGCCTTCGGTCTGGGCGGCATCTACACCGAAGTCTGGCGCGACGTCTCCCTGCGGGTGGCCCCCGTGGATCGTAGCGAAGCCGAGGCCATGATCCGGGAGATCAAGTCCTTACCGCTGCTTCAGGGAGTCCGGGGACAAAAGCCCTGCGACCTGGACGCTTTGGCCGATGTACTGGTAAAATTCTCACAACTCCCCTTCCGCTACCCCGAGATCGGCGAGGTAGACCTGAACCCGGTCTTTTTGTTCTCGGAGGGGTTGTTGGTGGGGGATGTCAGAGTAATACGTAAAACAGGAAGGGGTGAGTGAAGCGATGACGACACGAATCAGGCACCAACGCGGCCTGGATGGTCTAAAGGCCTACGTGCCCCCCAGGCCCGTCGAGGAGATACGAAAGCAGTATGGCCTCGAGGACGTGATCAAGCTATCTACCAACGAGAACCCGCTAGGCCCGTCGCCCAAGGCGCTGGCAGCCATAGAACAGGCGCTTCCCAGGCTGAACCGTTACCCGGACGCGCAGAGCCGTGACCTGCGATGCGCGCTCGCGGAGCGCCTCGGGTTTGAGCCGGAGCAGATAGCCGTGGGCAATGGGGCGGACGACGTCATCGTGCAAACCTGTATGGCGTACCTGGAGGAGGGAGACGAGGTCATCGTCAGCCGTTCCTCGTTCCCCGTCTACGACAGTTACACCCGCATCATGAGGGCGACTCTCGTCAAGACACCCCTGAAGAACTATGGCCTGGACGTGGAGGCGATGGCGCAGGCGATCAACGACAGTACCAGGATCATCTTCTTCTGCAACCCCAACAACCCGACCGGCACGATAGCCACGGCGGACGAGGTAGATGTTTTCATGGAGCACGTGCCCGATGACGTGCTCGTAGTCTTTGACGAGGCATATTATGACTTTGTCGCTTCCGACGAATACCCGGATACTCTCAAGTACATCCGGAAAGGCCGGGGCAACGTGATGACGATGCGCACTTTCTCAAAGGCCCACGGCCTGGCCGGCGTCCGCCTGGGGTATGCGATCGCCATGCCAGAGATCCTGGCCCCGCTGTACGTCGTCAAGGGGGTATTTGCCGTCAACTTGCTCGCCCAGGCAGCGGGTCTCGCTGCCCTGGAGGACGAAAGGTTCCTGAAAAAGTCGGTGGCGGCTAATCACGCAGGGCGGCTCTACCTGTACGGCGAATTTGACCGGTTGGGGGTGCGATACATCGAAAGCCATACTAACTTTGTTCTGGTCGAGACCGGCCCGCAGGCGACGACCATCCGGCAACAGTTGCTGGAGAAAGGCATCATGGTTCAGCCTTGTGGCGGTTATGGTTTGCCCAACTGCCTGCGCATCACAGTCGGCGACCAGGCCCAGAACGCCCGATTGATCGAGGCGCTGGAGGGCATGCTCCAGGGTTAGAACTCAAAGTTGACCGGTAGTCCTTCGTCTGTTATACTGGCCCTACGTCGCCACGAGACAGCGCAACCGAGAGAGCGCAGCGGTGTTATCATACTTGAAAGACTGCTCGCTCTCCTCTGATGGGTAACAGGGATAGACAGTATGCACGAAGAGAGCGATACAACACTCATCTCCCGCGCACAGGAGGATCCAGAGTCATTCGGCCTCCTGTACGAGCGGTACGCCGGGAACATCTACAACTATATCTATTATCGCACGAGCAATCACCACGACGCGGAAGACCTGACGGCGCGCACGTTCTACCGGGCACTAAAGCACTTTCCACGCTACGTGGATCGAGGCGCACCCTTCTCGGCGTGGCTGTACCGCATCGCACACAACGTGGTGGCAAACTGGCACCGGGACCGCAGCCGGCGGCAGTTCGTCCCCTTCGATGATCTGGTGCTGACGATAATGCAGCGTAAAGGGCCAGACGCCGTGGCCGAGGAGAAAGACGATCAGGAGTCACTACTCCAGGCGGTCCGACGCTTGCCACCGGAGCGGCAGCAACTGCTCATCCTGAAATTCATTGAGCAGATGAGCAACATCGAGATCGCGCAGGTGATGGGACGGACAGAGGGGGCAATCAAGTCGCTCTACCACCGGACTCTGGTAGCATTGCGTGAGGACTTTGCCAGCGAAGGGAACGGGCGGGAGGAGATCACGGGGAGAACAAAAGATGAACGAGAGACGAACGACTGAGGTGCTGGCAGCCCACGCCGAGGAACTGGCCGGCCGGCCGGAGACCATGCAGCAGATCGGCATTACGAACGAGGAGCGTAACGGGTTGGCCCCGTTGTTCCAACTGGCCGAACAGTTGCAGCAAACCCTACAGCCCGTACAGCCGTCGGCAGCCTTCGTGCGCAGCCTGGGGAGGGAACTGGTGAATAGCGCCGGGCAGCAGGTCGCGTTGACGAAGCGGCTGCGGCGAGGGGTGATGATTGGCGCAGCGGCACTCGGTTCTCTCCTGTCCATTGCGTCGCTGGTGGGGGCGATCGTTTTCGTAGTGGTGCGGTTGCGCACGCGGGCGCAGGCCCAGACAGCCCACGCACCGACGGCTTAGGTAAAGAACACGCCAGCCCAATAAGAGACTTCTGAGAGCCCCGGCCGAGGCCGGGGTTCTTTCGTTTCACGCCAGGCGACGCGCACACTCCCTGTATCGCTCCAGTCGCCGCTCTACGCTGCGGAGCTGTTCCTCGAGTTCTTGTAGCAGCAACAGCACCTGACCGATAGCCTGCTCGGTCGTCAACTGTCCCCGTTCCCAGGCCAGGATCACACCCTCCAGACCGTAGGTACCCATGTGTTTACTCCTCTCACACGTTAGCGTGTGGGTCAGTCCAAAGATCAGGGGAGCCAACGCTCCCCAAGCGACACCTATATTATACACGGAAACGTGTTGCCTGTCAAGATGCGACAGCGGATTTTAAGGTTCAGACTCTCCTTCCTCTTGCTCCTCGGGTGCAGACACTCCTGCGGCGACCTGGTACTCGAAACCCGCCCGCTCGGCGACGAGCGTGAGCAGCCGGTTCATCCCCCCACGAGGGCGGTACATCCCGGTCTCCCACTCGCTGATGGTCTGCTGGCGCGTGCCCAGTTCGCCGGACATCCGCTCCTGGGTCAGCCCCAGGTGATCCCGCAGCGCGCGAATGGATTCGGCATCCCACTGATACTCGACTCTGCGCCTGCTCATCACGCTACCTCCCCTGCCGTATGCGTCAAGTGCCGCCTCACCCATTCCTCAAGATAAGCGGCAGATAAGTCCACGTCACTGGCCGCAGGCCCAACGCCGAGTACGTGTCCGTGTACACCTCCCCACCCAGAGGCCAGGTGAGCGGCAGGATACGCTCGTGGTCGGCGCTGGTGGCCCGCAGTTGGTAGACCTGCCCGGCATAGATAGTCGTAGTGAACGCCAACGTGCTGCTCACACTGGGGCTGACCACGTCACATCCAGCCTCGTCCAGGAAACGCAGCGTCACGTCTGTCAGGGTGATCTCGTTGGTCGTGCTGATGGGCAAATCCCATACGTCGTTGCGATTCTCGTCAGCGAAGAAGGCCCCGACGCTGAGATGGAACGTGCTGGATAGGTCGAATGTGGTGGAAATCTGAGATGACTCGGGCCAGGCCTCGCGGTTACCGACACGATCGGTGGCCCGCGAGCGCAAGCTGTAGGTATGATCGTGCTGGCCGGTGAACTGGCCAGAGGTAGAAGTGACTGATTGCTGCCAGTAATCCCACTCGCCGCCGCCATCGCGCACCTGCACGTCGTAGAGCCAGACGCCCGACTGATTGTCCTGCCCCTCCCAGGTCACGGTGATGGTGGGAGAATAGGTAATATCTGGCAGCAGGTTGACGGTAGAAGTCGGGGGTTCGTTGGGCGTCTCGGTCTCAATGACAATGAGCGGATCGCCGCCGATGATATAGTCATACAGATTAGATACCAGGTTGGCGGTGGCGGCGGGCAGCGTGGCGGTGTAGACGTAATACTCTGGCGTGCCGCTCAGGATATCGGTTGCCGCGAGCGTACGTGTCACGCCCCAGCGATCCACAAAGGTGGCCGTGGTTGTGATCGCCGCCGGAAGCGTGTAGACGCCGGTGGCGGGGCTCTCGTTCCACAGCACGCTGACCTTGCCATGCGGCGTGCCCCACAGTGTAGCATTCATAAAAGACCCGCTGGGTTCGCGGGTGACAAAAGTGGGGGAGACAAGGTAGGTGGTGGCGACCTGGTAGGCGACGTAGGCGGGGCGGAAGGAGTGGTCGTTGCGGATCAACCCAAAGTACTCGCTCATACCATCGTCGTGAGTGCGGAAGAAAAAGTAACGCCCGACGTCCGAGGCCCAAGCGTTGGCATAGGACTGGATCACAAAGGCGGCGGCCTCCTCTTGCGTAGCGGCGTAGTCGTACTCGGTAGGGTCCGGGTCCACCAAACCGTCGTCCCAGATAGGCACGCCGGTCTCGGTGAGCCAGATAGGATGGTCAGCCACGTTGTAGACACTCATCCCGCTGCGGATGTTGTTCACCTCATTGTAGATGCTAGATGAACGGCTGTAGAGGTGAACCGACATCACGTCAAAGAAATAGTTGTTCGCCACTGCATCCGGATCGTCGTTGATGACATTGAGCACCCACCTGTAAAAGCTGGGGTTCGCCCAGTAGTGCAGCCCGCCGAAGAGGACAGTACAGTCGGGGCAAGCCGCCTTGGTCGCCTGGTAGCCCACCTTGAGGAGTTGAGCATAGTCGCTGGACGTGCCGGTCCAGAAGTAAGACCACTCCGGCTCGTTCCACATCTCCCAGTGCTTTACTCTGTCCTTGTAGCGAGAGACGATGGTATAGACGAAATCGCCCCAGTGATTGTTGGGATCATCCCACGAGAGGTAGAGGCCCTGAGGTGGAGATGAAGCAACGCTGATGGCCAGGGGAGCCAGACCGTCACCGGGCACAGGTGCGTGCCAATTGGAAGGACTCTCGTTCAAGTTGGGCCGCGAGAGGCCTGCTACTCCATCGGTAGCAGCCCAGTCAGGCGTCCAAAGAAGGATGCCGACCATGTTCATCCCCCCCGCGTGCAGATCGTTCACCACAGAGTCGTAGGCATCGAGAATCTCAGGAGCCCAGACATCGTTAGAGGGTTCGAGATTGGGCCAGATAAAGTCGAAGCGGTCCCAGCGGGATCCGGCGTCGTAAGCCATCTTAATGAAGGGACGGTCCGGGGACGAGTCGTAATAGTAAGAGTAGCAGGCCCCCGCCCGCCCGTCAGTCTCCTCCACTGGCGGCAGCGGAGTAACAGCAACCGGCTCGGCCACGGCAGGCCGGGCCAGGGCCAGAAGGAACGCCAGGCCCAACGGAAAGACCACAGTCAGCAATAGGATAATGGCGGGTCTCATTGTGCGTTTCATCACCGTACCTCCTAGCTTCCAGTATAGCCGAGACCGGCGCAGGTGTCAATCGGACGTTGGTAGACTGGTAGATTGGTAGGTTGGTACACTGCCGCCTGGTTTCCCAATTTACCAATGTACCAGTTTCCCAATCTACCAGCAATTTGACTTCTACGAGCATCAGGCCATAATCAAGTACTATACCATCACGCCAGCCGGCGAAGCGGCACTGGCCGAGGCCCGCGCCCGCCTGGAGGAGTTGGTAGCCGAGGTGTTGAACGCCGGACCTCGGACATAGGGCTTTACAAGGAGAGGCTATGACTTTATCTGAACCTGAACCCAGCACGAGCATTCGCTCGCTTCCCCGCAACGTGTGGGCCGTCAGCTTGACCAGTTTTTTTATGGACATCTCCAGCGAGATGGTCATCAACATCCTGCCACTGTTTCTCTCCAACGTCCTGGGAGTGCAGACTGACATCATTGGTCTAATCGAAGGGGTGGCCGAGGCGACCGCCAGCCTGCTCAAGGTCTTTTCCGGCTGGCTCTCCGACCGGCTGCGAGCCCGCAAGTGGCTGGCGGTGACAGGGTACGCCCTCTCCGCCTTGTCCAAACCCTTCTTCTACTTCGCCAACTCCTGGGAAGCGGTGGCCGCCGTCCGCTGGGCCGACCGGGTGGGCAAAGGCATCCGCACCGCCCCCCGCGACGCGCTGGTGGCCGACAGCATTGACGAGCGCCACCGGGGGCTGGCCTTCGGCTTCCACCGCGCCGCCGATACCGGTGGGGCCATGCTGGGGCTACTCATCGCACTGGGCGTGGTCTGGTTGGCACAGGCCAGCAGTGTGGAACTGAGCCGCTCCACGTTCCAGACGGTGGTGCTGGTCAGCCTGGTTCCGGCGTTCCTGGCAGTGCTCTCGCTGGCTGTCGGCGCGCGGGACGTACCGGTAACCACCCAGCGCAAGATGCCCAGGTTCGCTTTCCGCAGCCTGGGCAAACGTTTCTGCATTTTTATGATCATCGTCGGCATCTTTGACCTGGGCAACTCCTCCGACGCCTTCCTGGTACTGCGGGCACAGGAGCGCGGACTGAGCGTCATCGGCGTGCTGGGCATGCTGGTCACCTTCAACCTCGTCTACGCGCTGGTCAGCACCCCGGCGGGCTCCCTCTCCGACCGCATCGGGCGACGGCGGCTCATCATCGGCGGCTGGCTGGTCTACGCGGCCATCTACCTGGGGTTCGCGCTAGCGGGGCAGGGCTGGCACGTCTGGGTACTGTACGCCCTCTACGGCCTCTACTACGGGCTGGCCTATGGCACGGCCAAGGCGATGGTAGCCGACATCGTGCCGGAGGAATTGCGCGGCACGGCCTACGGCACCTACAACGCCGTGCTGGGCATCCTGGACCTCCCCGCCTCGCTCATCGCCGGCCTGCTGTGGACGTACCTGGCCCCATCAGCGCCGTTCTACTTCGGCGCGGCGCTGTCGCTGGCGGCGGCGCTGCTGATGGCATTTGTGATGCGTGAAACGTAAAACGTAACTGCTCAGGCTACCCTCCTGCCTGCGCAAATTCCGCGATCGCCTGATCAGAGAGCGGATGGTCCCCCATCGCTAACAGCAACTCTAACGACACGCTGACGTGGTGCGCCCCGGCGAGGACCGCGTCCACGACCTCGCTCAGGCTGCGGAAACTGGCCGCCAGCACCTGGGCGTGAGCGCCCGTGGCCTCTGCGACGGCGGCCATCTCCGCCACCAGCGCCAGCCCATTCCCCTGCAGGCGCGTGCTACGATTCACGTAGGGGATGATATAGTCAGCGCTCGCCTGGCAGGCCAGGAGCGCCTGGTGCGCGCTGAAAACGGCGGTGGCGGCGCAGGTCAGCCCCTCGCCGGCCAGGCGGTGCAGCAGCGCCAGGTTCTCGGTGGTGCAGGGGATCTTTAGCCCCACGCGACCAGGCCGCAGCGCGGCGAAGCGGCGTGCCTCTGTCTC
>JAUXFI010000044.1 GCA_030620125.1 Anaerolineae bacterium | reverse complement strand
ACTTGCAGATTGACGCCGCCGCCCGGCTGGTGGGCCGTACCTGGTACGGCCTGCTCGTCCAGGACGGGATGCGCGCCATAGACTACCTCCTCACCCGCCCGGAGGTGGACCCAGCCCGCATCGGCGCGACCGGCATCGGCGCTGGCGGCGCACTGACGATGTACACATCAGCGTTGGACGACCGGGTGAGAGTGGCGCTGGTCAACAGTTACCTGGGCAAGTACGTCGTCACCTGCCTGGACGAAGATCATTGCCCCTGCAACGATATCCCCGGCATCCTGCGCTACGCCGAGATGGGAGACGTGGCCGCTCTCATCGCCCCCCGCCCGGTGATGTTCGTCAGCGGCCGGCGCGACCCGGCTACCAGTCACGCGGCGCGGGAGAGCTTTGCCATCTTGCAGCAGACGTACCGGCTCCTGGGTGCCACCCGGCGCGCCAGGCTGATCGAGCCGGAGGAGATGGGGCATTATTTCGACAATCAACTGGCTATTGGCTGGTTTCGCCGGTGGTTGGCAGAACGGTAGATTGGTACATTACCGACGACTTTGTATCTTACGCCCGCCCACTCATCGGCGACAACTGGCCCAGCGTCCCGCTGGTGGGGGGACTGCAGCGCTTCGCGCGGCTCAAGCCCATCTTTGCCGCGAAGCGCCTCCCGGCCTACGCCCCGCAAGCTTACCGGATCATCTGATCCGCCGTAGAGACTAAAGAGATAGCACCGTCGGCTCGCTCAGCGTTCCGTCTCCACCCACACCTGAATCCCGTCGGTGATGACCTCAATTGCACCCTGCTCGTCGGTGCGGTAGGCCGGGAAGCCATCCAGCCGCTCCAGCACCTCGGCGCAGGGGTGGCCGAAGCGATTCTCGGCCCCCACGCTGATGACCACCACCTCCGGGTCCACCGCCTGCAAGAACTCTTCCGTCGTCGAACTGCAACTCCCGTGGTGCGCTGCCTTCAACACCGTGCTCACAAGCGTTGCCCCCTCGGCCACCAACTGCTGCTCTACCTGCGCCTCGATGTCCCCCGGCAGTAGCACCGTTACCTGTCCATAGATCAGCCGCGTCACGACCGAGTTGTTGTTGGCATCCTCCAGCAGTTCCGCCCCTGGATGCAGCACGACCATCTCCAGGCCCTCGTCGAGTCTCAGATGCAGCCCCGCCTCGCCCTGGTAGACCGTCGCTCCCTCCGCCCCTAGCAACTGCAGCCAGTACTCGTAGACGTCAGATGCGTGCTCCTGGTCGCGGAAGATCACCGTGTCCACCTGATACCGCTCCAGCACCGGCACCAGCCCGGTGACGTGGTCGGAGTCCGGGTGCGTGAGCACTACCACGTCGAGCGTGCGGTCCCAGAAGGGCATCTGGCGACCCAACTGTGAAAGCACCGCCGTCTCACTGGGCCCGCCGTCCACCAGCACCTGCTTGCCAGACGGGGTCTGGATAAAGATAGCATCCCCCTGCCCCACGTCGAGGAACACGACGTGCAGGCGTCCGTCGGGCAAGCTGCGCCAGACGGAGAAGGCCAGCACCAGCAGAATGACGGCCGCGCCGACGAGCACTTTTGCCTCTATGCGGGAGTTGAACTTGGACCACAACTCACTGCGCCGCTCCCGGCTCTGCGCCAGCCACCAGGTCAGGCCAACCAGGAACGCATAGTACCCCCACACCATCCAGCTTTCCATCTTGACCGGCACCGAGGCGAACGGAACCCGCGCCGTAAGCCGCACCATCTCGATGGTATAGGTGAGAAACACCCAGGCCACCCATCCGACCACTTGCCCCAGCGGACGGACAACCAGGCCCAGCAACGTGGCGATGCCTCCCCAGATCATCACCCACGACTGGACAGGCAGAATCAAAAAGTTTGTAAGCAGCGTGACGAGGGAAAGACGGCCAAAGTAGTACAGAATGATGGGAATCGTGGTGATCTGCGCCGCCAACGTTACAATGAGCGCCTCGTTGATCAGTCCGACGACCTTTTGAGCGCGTGCGGCGGAAGTGAACCGCGCCAACGCCCGCTCGAATGTCCGTTCCAACAGGTCGGTGTAGAATACCAATCCCAACGTGGCGACGAAACTGAGTTGGAAACCCACGTCCCACAGCACGTTGGGATCCAACAGCGTCATCAAAAAGGCTGCCGCGGCGAGAGAGGCGAGAGCATAGGTGGCGCGGCCCAGATAACAAGCCCAAAGGTAAATGATGCCCATAGCAGCCGCCCGCACCACCGCCGCCGATGCCCCAACAAATATCGTATAGACTGCCACGCCCGCGATGGCTATCCAGACCGCCCTCCGCTTGCCAAACAACTGCTGGGACAGAGCGGCAAAGATGCCGGCAATGATCGTGATATTGAACCCAGAGATGGCGATGATGTGGGTCGTGCCGGTGGCGGAAAAGTCATCCATCAGGTCGACCGGGATGCCAGTCTCCACGCCCAACAGGATGCCAGTCAACAGGGCCGCCTGCGGCTCCGGGAGAATGCTGGCGATGGTGGACTGGGCGCACCGCTTGAAGGTAAAGAGGTGGTACAGGAAAGGGTTGGCCTGGTTTTCGGCCAGCAGCGTGACCTCGGCGCGACTGATCAGGGAGTGGATATTTTGGCGGGCCAGGTACTCTTGATAGGAGAATTCTTCGAATACAGGCGGTGTCTCCAGCAATCCCTTGACCTGCACGCGGTCGCCATAGTCCCGCTGGGGATGACGATCAGCCTTGACCAACACCAACCCCTCGACTTGCAGTTCTGTGCCATCGGGCAGCGTCAACCGCTCGGCCCGCAGGCGCAGATTCGTGTAATACTCACGCTCGTCCGGTTCTCCCACCACGATGCCCTCCAACGCCACCCAGCCGATGTCGTTGTAGGTCGCCAGGGATGTTTCGTCAAAGTGGGGGACGGCGAGCAGAAAGCGACCCGCACCCAGAGCCAGCATCAATGCACACAGCGCACCCAACCGGACACGGTGATCATCTCGCCACAGCAGCAAGCCGAGGAACGCCGCCAGGCCAAGCACGAGCAGCACCTGCCAGGGCAGGTTGATCACCTTCGCAAGCGCAATGCCTGCGTGCCAGACGATAGCAAGGTAAACGATGATCATAAATCCATCCTACGAGCGAAGCATTCTTGTTTATCTGACGCGGCTTGAGTATAATGCGACTCTGCGCAGAGGTCAATCACTGACCATCCACTTCCCGAAAGCTCGGCAACGGAAGCTTTCGAAAAGATCGGCGTTTGAAGTAAACTCGAACATGTGCTAGAATGGTCGTAGCTTTCTGAACCCACAAGAAAGGTGCGAGAAAATGACGGATAAAGAACAGAGCTTTGAAGAATGGCTGGCAGAAGAGCGAGCGCGGCTGGATAAAGGGTTCTCTCTTGAGCCACAACCCATTTCTACCGCGAGCAAAACCGACGCTGGCGGAGAAATTCTCGCCGGGTTGGGGCTTGGCGCCGGCGTGGTCGCTGGAGCAGTCGCTGCCCATCCCAATCCAGTGACTTTCGAGGGTGTCAAAGCGGCAGTTATCGTCAGTGCATTGCGGTCAGAGATCCCGGACAACGACACCCGCGTTCAGATTGACAAGAGCGGCGCTTCGGTCGTGGTCACCATCCTGCAAAGCCAGGAAAGCACCCCTCAGCAGTTCTCTCCAGCACTGAGCGCGACCCTGATCGAAACAGCGGACAAGTTGACGGTAGCTGTCAGTGACCTCAGCCGGGGCGCTGTAAGAAGCACGCTAAGTTCCGTGGGCAGCACCATCCTGGATCAGGGTAAGGAGATGCTCTCCAGGAGAGGGCGATCGGGCGTCGGTGGCCTGCTCGACACGGCTGGCCACCTGATGGAGAGAGTTGAGGACCTGGTCGAGGACATTCAGGACCTGGAATTGCCAAAACGTGTCTGGGAAGTGATTGACCGCGTGGGTGAGGCGGCTGAGCAAGCCTATCTCGACGAACAGCGCAAGGAACAAGAGTTGCAGCGGAAGCGGGAAGCGACCGAGCGGGCGTGGACACATTGTGAATCATGCGGCCGGGCATACAGAGACGACGAAGAAACGCGAGCAGATTGTCCCTCTTGCGGCGCCTCGCGCGGAGATAAACCAGCCTGGCTAAAGTAGCACAGATTGTGGATGCGACCGTGCGCGCTACCGTCAGAGCAGAATTTCCTCTCCTGATGGGCAAAGGTCTCCCGACCGAGCACCTTTGGTTGACAACCCCCCATTCGCGTGTTATACTCTCCGCCGTGGGCCGTTAGCTCAGCCTGGCAGAGCAGGGGCCTTTTAAGCCTTTGGCCGCAGGTTCGAATCCTGCACGGCCCACCATGGTGCTCCCAATGTGGACATTCTGGCTTGCGCTGGCGGCGATGGCTATCGGGTTGATAGGTGTCATACTGCCGGTTGTCCCCGGCGTTGGCTTCATCTGGATCGTAGTGCTGATTTACGCCATCACCGAGCGGTTCGCCACCATTGACCCCATCACCTTCACCATCCTCACCATCCTGGGCGCGATTGGCCTCACCGCCGATTTGTGGATGACCCAGGCGGGAGCCAAAGCTGGCGGGGCATCCCCCTTATCGCTGCTGGTCGGGCTATTGCTGGGAGCGATCGGGGCCCTCTTTGGCCTGGTCTTCCTGGGGGTCGGCGCGATACCCGGCGCTATTGTCGGCGCCCTCGCCGGCATCCTCATAGCCGAGTACCACCGGCACGAAGATTGGACCAAGGCGCTCAAAATCGGCGGCGGGTGGATAGCCGGCTGCCTTCTCTCCGGCGGCGTGCAATTCCTCATTGCTATTCTGATGATCCTTATCTTTGTCTGGCAGACGCTGAAGGGGTAGACCAATGACACGACGATCCTCCCGCCGGCCTAGCCGGCGAACGCTCTCGACTCGCGCTCCGCGCAAGGGCACCCTGGTCATCGCCTCCATCCTCTACGTCATCGGCCTCTTCGGCGCACTTGACTTCTTCCCCATCCCAGAGCACTATGCCATCGCCGCGCTGGCCTTCGCTGGCGGATTGCTCATCCTCGGCTCGCTCCTGCGCGGTTTGTAGCCACTTGACACCTTTCCCCCGCTGCGTTATCATACCCTCACTATGCTCGAACAACTCAGCCTCTTCGGCGGCTCGACCTTCTCCGAGCCTTACACTATCAGCCAACTCACCAGCCACATCCGCCGTCTCATCGAGGACGAGCCTGAACTGAGCGACCTGTGGGTTGAAGGCGAGGTCTCCAATTTCAGCCGCGCCTCCTCCGGACACTGCTACTTTACGCTCAAAGACGCCGGTGCGCAAATCGGCTGCGTGATGTGGCGCAGCGTCGCCAGAGCGCAGAACTACCTGCCCACAGGCGGCGACCTGGTGCTGGCCCACGGGCGGGTGGGCGTCTACGAGGCCGGCGGCCGCTACCAACTCTACGTGGATCAGCTTCAGCCCGCTGGCGTCGGCGATCTCTACCGGCAGTTCGAGCTGCTCAAGGCGCGGCTGGAGGCCGAGGGATTGTTCGCGCCGGAGCGCAAGCGACCACTGCCCTGCTTCCCTCGTTGCATCGGCGTCGTCACCTCCCCCACCGCCGCCGCACTGCGTGACATTCTCAACGTGCTGAGCCGCCGTTACCCGCTGGCAGAGGTACTGCTCGCGCCCACGCCGGTGCAGGGGGACGCAGCTCCGCCGCAAATCGTGGCTGCGCTCAAAACCCTAAACGAGCGCGACGACGTGGACGTCATCATCGTCGCCCGTGGCGGTGGCAGCCTGGAAGACCTGTGGGCCTTTAACGACGAGCGGGTAGCCCGCGCTATTGCCGGTTCCCGCATCCCGGTCTTGTGCGGCGTGGGGCACGAGACCGACTTTAGCCTGGCCGACTTTAGCGCCGACATGCGTGCCCCCACCCCCTCTGCCGCCGCCGAACTGGTCGCTCCCGACCGGGCGGAACTGCGCGCACAGGTGGCGGGGCTGGCAGCGGCGCTGGTGACGGCGCTGAACGGAACCGTCGAGGAGCGGCGCTGGCAACTGGCCGAGCAGGCGCAGGCGCTAAAGCACCTCTCGCCTGCCATCCAACTGGCCCAGGCCCGCCAGCGCGTGGACGACCTGCTGGGCCGTGCTGAGGCGACCGCGCGCCACAGCCTGACCCTGCGCCGCGAACGACTGGGCGGGTTGATCGGGCGGCTGACAGGCGTCAGCCCGTTGGGGACGCTGGAGCGGGGCTACGCCATCGTGCGCCACCAGGAAACAGAGGCCGTCGTGCTCTCGGTGGAACAGGTGACGCTGGGGGACGCGATTGACGTGCGCGTCGCCGATGGGGAGTTTGAGGCCCAAGTGGTGTGACCGTCGAACGTGGGCCGCGTTTCGTCGTGATCGGCACGAGCGGTTCGGGCAAGACGACTACGGCCAGCCAGATCGCCCGACGGTTGGGGATTCCCCACGTGGAACTGGACGCGCTCCACTGGGAACCCGACTGGACGCCGGCCCAACTCGGCGTCTTCCGCGAGCGGGTCGCGCAGGCGTTGAGCGGCGAGACCTGGGCCGTTGACGGAAACTACAGTAAAGTGCGCGACATCGTCTGGAGCCGGGCCGACACAGTCGTCTGGCTGGACTATCGGCTGGCGGCGATTATGGGGCAACTGGTGTGGCGCACCTTTCGACGGATCGTGACGCGGGAAGACCTGTGGAGCGGCAACCACGAGTCATTGCATACGACGCTGTTCAGCCGCGATTCCATTCTCCTTTGGGCGCTCCAGACCTATCGCAGAAGACGAAGAGAGTATCCCATACTATTCAACGAGCCCGAGCACACCCATCTGACAGTCGTACACCTGCGCTCTCCACGGGAAACGCGCGTCTGGCTGTCGGGTCTCACAGTATCGGCGTGCCCAGATAGACAACAGTAACGAACATAAGGAACGATGGATGTCCCTGTTCAAGATCAAAAACCAAATTCGCTGGGAACCCAGTGAGACGGCCCTGCCAATGCGCAAAACTATACGGGGGGGCGGGTGTTGCATGCTGTTGATCGTCGTGCCGGGCGCGGCGTTGACCGGCCTCATCGCGGGCATCGTCAACATCACTCTCATAACGTCTAGCCGGGGCCACCCGGCTGCCCCCGAAAAGTTCTGGGTATTCCCAGTGGTGTTTTCCGCCATCTCGGTGGGACTCATGCTGCTGCTCTTTGGGCTGAATCGACTACTAGTCAAAACGACTGTGGTCATCAACCGCGATTTCGTCACCTACGCCAGGCGCGGGATCCTGGGACAACAACGATGGAAAGAGCCTTTGCGAAACTATCAGGGGGTAGTCAAATCGTTTGCCCATTTCTCCTCAAGTCCCAGCATGACGTATTACCACGTGGAGCTCAAACACAGCGACCGGAGTAAAAACGTTGACCTTTTTAAGGCCGACGGGATCGGCAGTATCGCGCTCTGGAAGCAGAGTTGGGAAAAGTTTGGACAATTGCTGGGATTGCCGCTCCTGGAGGAAACAGCCGGCGGGCTGCAGCCCGCCGGGCCGGGGAGTTTGCAAAAGATGGCCCTGAAACACCGCTCCCGGCCAGCGAGTGCCGCCGCGCTCAAACTGGGCAAAAAGACGGCGGTGGAGCCAATCCCCAATGGGGTGCGCATCGCCCATCCCCACTATTGGGGGTGCTGGCGCGGCCTGCTGGGGATGGTGTTCAGTGCATCCTTGTTCGCAGTAGGGCTGTGGTTTCAGAGGAATGGCGCAGGCGGCGTCTGGGTTTTCCTGGTGCTGATGGGGCTGTTCTTGCTGATTGGGTTGGGTTCGTTTCTCGGCGATCTGTTCACCAGCGAAGAATTGCTCATCCAATCGAATAAAGTCGAATACTGGCGGCGCTACGGCAAACGGGTCAAGATGCACCAGGTCATTGACCTGGCCGACGTCAAACAGGTCGCCGTGAAAAAGGACCCTGAAAATGCGGGGTTAGCATCCTACCTGTGGCTGGAATCCGCAGACGGGGTGGTGAATTTTGGGGGACTGTTGTCTCGGAAGAATAAGGTTGATCTGCGGGACTATATTCTGTCTCGCTTGAGTCATTGTCTGCCCGCCAAGTCGGTTTCTTAGCTGGGGCACTCGCGCCCGCGCAGGTGAGATACAATCTTGGGCTAGAGTTCAAAAGGAGAGCACAATGAGCAAAGTTGAGAAACTGACCTTCGAGCAAGCCTTCGCTGAACTGGAGGAGACCGTCCACAAACTGGAGGCGGGAGGGCTGACGCTGGAGGAGAGCCTGGCCCTCTTCGAGCGCGGGCAAGCGCTGACTGCCCACTGCAGCACACAGCTCGACGAGGCCGAACTCAAGATCAAACAACTCGCGCCTGAAGGCGACGTTGCTTTCAATCCGGGGGAATAGTCACGTGGCGTTTGGTTTCAGTTTCATCATCCTGGCAGCCGGGGTCCTCGTCCTGCTGTTGCTGGTCGCCCTGGGGCTGGTTGCCATCGTGTTGAGCGAGCGGGCAGAACGCGGGACGGTCATTGCTATAGTTGTGGTAGGCGGGCTGTTACTGCTCCTCTGTGCTTGCGCCGTCGCTGGGTTAGTTTGGTTCTTCACCGCCGGCGTGTCTGCGCAGCCTCATCCACCCCCTATCCCCACCATTTCACACCTGTCAACGCCGGACCAGCCTGGCCACTGCCCGCAGCTCCTCCACCCGCAACAACAGCGCCACGCCCAGGTAGACCGCCGCGCCCAACACGACGCCCCCACCGCCGAGCACCAGCGATCCCGCGTCCGGTAGAGCAGCCCGCCACCCCAGCAATGCAGCCCCCATCACCAGCGCCGCCAGCCCGCTCTTGGCAAAGCCGACCAGCATCCGCCGGCCTTCCAATCCGCCCATGCGCCGCCGAATCAGCGCCAGCAGCGCCATCATTTCCAGCAGCGTGGCGACCGAGTTAGCCAACGCCAACCCTGCGTAAGGGGGCCAGCCTGCCGCCCCGAACACCCCCGGCAGCGTCAGGCTCA
Source organism: Anaerolineae bacterium (assembly GCA_030620125.1). Next base: position 2,808 of record JAUXFI010000044.1, on the reverse strand, counting down.
ACGCCACGTTGAGCCCCATCGCCAGCCCGAACACCAACACCGGCGTGAGCGTGTCGTGCAGCGCGTAGAAGGCGCGGGCGATGATCTCCAGCCCGGCGTGTCCCACCAACCCCAGCGCGAAAAAGGCCAGCGCCCACGTCACCGCCTCCGTCGAGGCCGCCTGGAACGCCCCCCGCTCGAAGAGCATCTCCACCAGTGGACGCCCCAGCGCCAGTAGTCCCACCGTAGCCGGGATACTGAGGAAAAAGACCACCCGCAAGGTCGAGGACAACGTGCTCCGCATCTCGGCTCGCTCCCCCCGCGCTACCTGCTCGGCAAAGGTGGGGAAGGCGGCCGTCCCCACCGCCTGGGCGAACACTCCCTGCGGCAACAACATCAGCATCCAGGCGTAGCTGATGGCCGAAACCGCTCCCTCCCCCATCCCCGAGGCCAGGCTGGTGTTGACGACGAGGTTGAATTGGATGATGGCCGTGCCTAGCACACGGGGAACCATCAGCCGCCCCACCTCGCGCACGCTGGGATCAGCGAGTCCCAGCGCGGGGACGTAGCGCGCTCCGTAGCGCAACAACCCCGGTACTTGCACTAGCAGGTGCAGCGCGGCTCCCACGACCACGCCGACCGCCATCCCCATCACGCCCAGGCGTGGCCCCAGCAGCAGCGCCCCGCCGATGATCGAAAGATTGTAGACCGAGGAGGCCATCGCCGGCAAGAAAAAGTGCTGGTGGGCGTTCAATACCGCCATCACAATGCCGCTCACGCCAAAGATGACCGAGGAGATCAGCATCAGCCGCAGAAGGCTGACTGTGAGCGCCTGCTGGGATGGATCATCAAAACCGGGGGCGATGACTGTTCGCACGATCACCGGCGCAAAGACCGCCGTCAGCGCCGCCACGGCGGTCAGTACAATCAGCGCCAGGTTGACGACGGACGAAGCCAACCGCCAGGCTCCAGCGTGGTCTTCCTTTGCCAGATAGTCAGCAAAGACGGGAATGAAGGCCGTACCCAGCGCGCCCCCCGCGATGACCAGAAAGACCGCATCCGAGACACGGACCGCGGCCAGGTAGGCATCGAGATCGCCGCCGGTGCCAAACATTGCACTGACGACCATCTGGCGCACCAGCCCTAGCACACGGCTCACGATGACAAGCGCCATCACCAGCGCCGCCGCCTTTGCGATCTGTCGCCCGCCTCTGCTCATCCGGCCTCCTGAGCGGGGATTATAACATGGCAGGCCGTTCGCGCCAGTCCTGAACCTTTCCAAAAGCTCTGAGACATGCTAGATTACAGGGAAACCCGCCTAAAAAGCGCCCAGGCGCAGCAGGGAGATACATGTTTGAGGTGCTTGTTTACCGTCTTGTCAGTGCGGCGCAGCGGATGGTAGCGGATAAGCGGACGAGGTGGTACTCCACAGACAGATCGGCAGGGGCACATAGTGATGTGTCTCCACCAGATATATCCGTTTATCCGCTATCCATCTGTTGCCCCTACCCGGTAAACAAATACTGCTTGAGCTTTCGGGAAGGTGGGAACTGAATGGCTACTCGGCACTCTACCTGTTGCTTGCCCCAGGCGTAGGTGGATCGAGGAAATCCCAGGTGTCCGCCCCATCCGGCCGCCGGCCGTAGGAGACGTCCTCCTGCTGTGTGCCAAAGCTGAGGGTATCAAGCGGGACGTTGCCGTGAGCATCGCTGTCAAAAAGGCCGATCTCTTCCCCATCCCGGTTCAACTTAAAGTCGGCGTGCAGCGGGCCCTGTCCCGTGTCCTTGTCGCACCACACCAGCAGGTGACCGCCCGGCGGGATGGTGGTGCCGGCCGGAAATTGCCACTGCGCCGGCTCTCCCATGTCGTCCGTGAGGTACATCCCGTCCAGCGTCACCGTGACCGCCTCGGCATTGTACAGCTCCAGCCAGTCATCGTATTCCCCCGCCTCGTCCTGGTTGATACTCTCGTTGTCGGCCAGGAATTCGTTGATGAGCACGTCTGGAGGCGCGTAGCCGACCAGGTAGCGATACGTGACCGTTGGGGCAACACTGGGGTGCAGCGTCGTCTGGCCAATGCTGTCAACCGCCTCCAGGTAATAGTTCACCAGCGTGCCCTCGGACTGCGGGGGGATGTGCGCGGTGTAACCCCCCTCTAACTCCCCCCTACAGGGGGGAGAACCAGCCACCTCTAGCTCCCCCCTACAGGGGGGAGAACTAGCCCCCTCTAGCTCCCCCCCACAGGGGGGAGAACCAGCCCCCTCTAACTTCCCCCCACAGGGGGAAGAACCAGCCATTGGCACAGCCTGGAAGCCGCTCCCCGCATCGTACCACAGGGTGGCAGAGATGATGGGGTTGCCGGCGGTGATGATGGCGGTCACTGTCACCTGCTCGCCCGCGCTGGGCCAGGTAGGTGTGCGTGTGACCTGCGAGAATTGGGGTGGCAGCAGGAGGTTGGGTCCGCCCGGCGTGGGGACGTGCATCGCGTGCCACTCGTCGCCACCGCCTGTGGTGAGCCCCGTCGAACCATCGGGGAAACGGCCCCAGGAGACGTCCGGCGTCTGCGGGCCAAAGTAGACAGAGTCAATGGGGGCGTAGTAACCGGCCTGGCTGTCGAACAGGCCCACGTACCCACCCGCCCCGGACAGTTTAAAGCTGAGATGATTGCCCTCGCCGTCGCCGTCGGCCCAGAGGAGCAGATACCCGCCAGCGGGAACGACGGTGCCCGCGGGTATCTGGTACTGAGCGGAACTGCCGATGTTGTCGCTGAAGTACATCCCGCCCACGTCAATAGCCACCGACCCGCCATTGTAGGGCTCAATCCAGTCGT
>JAUXFI010000188.1 GCA_030620125.1 Anaerolineae bacterium | reverse complement strand
TGCCCCAGGTGGGCGGCAAATTCATCCAGATGGAGGACGAGATCGCCTCTATCGCCGCCGTCATCGGCGCGTCGGTGGGCGGGGCCAAGGCGCTGACTGCCACCTCCGGCCCCGGCTTTAGCCTGATGCAGGAGAACATTGGCTACGCGGCGATGGCGGAGATTCCCTGTGTGATCGTGGACGTGCAGCGGCTGGGGCCTTCCACCGGTCGCCCCACCAGTCCCTCCCAGGGAGACGTGATGCAGGCTCGCTGGGGTACTCACGGCGACCATCCCATCATTGCCCTTTCCCCCTCGTCCGTCCGCGAGACTTTTGACCTGACGGTGCAGGCGTTCAACTTGTCCGAGCGGTACCGCACGCCGGTGATCTTGTTGATGGACGAGGTCATTGGCCACATGCGGGAGCGCGTTGTCCTGCCCCACATACTCCCCCCCTCCCGGGGGGGGCAGGGGGGGGTGGTGGAGCGGTCGGGCACGACGGTGCCGCCGGAGTGGTACAAGCCCTACGAGGATTTCCCCGCCGACGTGGCGCCGTTGGTGGCTTTTGGCGAGGGCTACCGTTACCACATCACCGGGCTGCACCACGACGAGCGGGGGTATCCAACCAACCGGCTGGACGAGGTGCAGCCCTGGCTTGAGCGGGTCTTTCGCAAGATTGAGCGTGGTCTTTCGGACATCTTGCTCTACGATAAAGATGGCATCGAGGACGCCGAAATATTGGTCATCGCCTACGGTGCGACAGCTCGCTCTGCCCGGCACGCCATCGAAATGGCGCGGGAGCGGGGGGGCAAGGTTGGTTTCCTCAAGCTCAAGACTATCTGGCCCTTTGCCGAGGAAGTCGTGGAGCACGCCGCCGCCCGGCTGCACCGCGTCGTGGTGCCGGAGATGAACCTGGGCCAACTGGCGCTGGAGGTGGAGCGGGTGGTGGGGCGGCACAAGGTGCGCCGCGTCAACCGGGCCGATGGTGAGATGATCCGGCCGGCCGAGATACTGGCTGCTATTGAGGAGTGGACAGGATGAGGAGACAACAGCACGAGTCGCGGGTTCACGAGCGCTACTTGCGCCACAGCAAAAAGTTCCCGAACGTCTGGTGTGCCGGCTGCGGCATCGGCATTGTCCTGGGGGCCATTGCCCGGGCGGTGGATGGTTTGCAACTGGACAAGAACGACGTGGCAATGATCTCTGGGATCGGCTGCACGGGGCGGATGCCGGTCTATGTGGATTTGAATACGATGCACACTACTCACGGGCGGGCGCTGGCCTTTGCCACCGGCCTCAAGATGGTGCGGCCAGAGATGAAGGTCATTGTGGTGATGGGGGACGGCGACGCGCTGGCTATCGGCGGCAACCACTTCATTCACGCTGCCCGGCGAAACATCGGGCTGACCACCATCGTCGTCAACAACTTTACCTACGGAATGACCGGCGGGCAATATTCGCCCACAACACCCACTGGTGTGCTGGCAGCGACCGCTCCCTACGGTCACATTGAGCAGCCCTTTCCCATCGCCGAGTTGGCGGTGACGGCAGGGGCGGCCTTCGTCGCCCGTAGCACCGTCTACCACGTGCGGGAGTTGGAAAAGTACATTGCCCAGGCAATCGACAAGGAAGGGTTCACGGTGGTCGAGGCGGTGAGTTACTGTCACACGACGCTGGGCCGGATCAACCGCTGGGGCTCTGCGCCAGATATGATGCGTCGTCTCAAGGAGCAGAGTGTGTCGTTCAAGCAAGCCGAGAAGATGAGCGAGGAAGAGAGACGCGGAAAGATCGTGCGCGGCGTGTTCGTGGATCGAGACATCCCAGAGTACACGCAGCTCTACGATCAGATCATTGAGCGGGCGCAGACGGAGGTGTCGTGATGGCGAGGCGTTACGAGGTGCGACTGGTTGGAACTGGCGGACAAGGGGCGATTCTGGCTGGCATACTGTTGGCCGAAGCGGCTATTCGGGATGGCAAGAACGTCGTCCAGTCCCAGTCGTATGGGCCGGAGGCGCGAGGCGGGGCCAGTCGGGCGGAGGTGGTGATCTCCGATGGGGAGATCTACTACCCCAAGGTGATCCAGGCCAATATCACGCTCTGCATGAGCCAGGAGGCGTGCGACCGGTATGGCGGGCAGATGTGCAAAGGCGGGCTGTTGATTCTGGATGATGACCACGTCACTCGCGCGCCGACGACGCGGGCCGTGCGTGTGCCGATGAGCAGTCTGGCGCGGGAGGTGACGGGCCGCGAGATCACTGCCAATGTGGTGGGGTTGGGGCTGCTGGCGGCGCTGACCGGGACCGTGTCGCGGGAGGCGCTGGAGGCGGCGATACGGGAGCGTGCCCCTCGAGGGACGGCGGACATCAATTTGAAGGCGCTGGCGGCGGGGTACGAAGCGGCGGAGCGGATCAGAGAGGAGCGCAAATGAGATTGGAGGGAGAGTTTCCTAACTGCCGGGCAACCGGCGTCGGCAGCGTGCCTCACACTCATCCTGCGGAGGCAGTTGATTTTCTGCTGCAGACCTTTCCTGACCTTCCCTTCTGGCCGCAACTCCCGCGCCGCGTCTTCCGCGAGAGTATGTACGTTCAGTTCAGCGAGTACTTGCCTGGCGTTCGTATCGAGTATGAGGAGGAATGTATCCATGTCGAACTGGGTGAAGGCTGGTTGGAGGAGGCCGAGTCGTTCTATGCCCTCTTTCTGGAGAATGACCCGGCTTGTTTTGCTCCCAGTCCCGAATACGCTGCTGGCCTGTACGAATTGCTGCGGCGCGGCCCGCTGGAGGGAGCCTGGGCGGTCAAAGGGCATGTGACAGGGCCGATTAGTTTTGGCCTGCAGGTGACCGACCAGGACTTGCGTCCCAGTTTCTACGACGATATGATGCGCGATGTCATCATCAAGAATGTGCTGCGGCAGGCGCAGTGGCAGGAGGCGCAGTTACGGGCGCTCTGCCCGCGTACCATCGTCTCCATTGACGAGCCGTTCCTTTCGATGATCGGCAGTTCTTATGCCAGCCTCTCCCGCGAGGGGGTGATCGCGGCGCTGGAGGAGGTTTTCTCCGGCCTGCAAGGCTGGACGGGCACGCACTGTTGCGCCAACACGGATTGGGGTTTGCTGCTTTCGACCTCGGTGGACATCCTGTCCTTCGATGCCTACGAGTACGCCGAGTACCTGGCGCTCTACCCCGACGACTTGCGTGGGTTCCTGGCGCGGGGTGGGATGCTGGCCTGGGGTCTGATCCCCAATACGGGCGAGGCAGCGGAGACAATCACGTTGGATGAGACGTGGGAGGTGCTGGAGCGGGCGTTGCTGCTCTTTGAGCGCAAGGGGTTCGACCGGCGGGAGTTGTTGCCGCGTTCCTTCATTACCCCGGCCTGCGGCACCGGCACGCTCTCTGCGCCCGTGGCCGAGCGGGTGATGCGGCTGGCAGCGGAATTATCCGGGCAGGTGCGTGAGGAGTATGGGTTAGCAGGCGATTAGCAAAACCGCCCTACAAGCGCCTCTTGCCTCCTCGGTATTATACTCGTACCAAACCTCGGCGTCAAGGCACTGCTCGCGTCTCAAAGCGGCTCCTCAATGCCCAACTGTGCTCGGCGTCGCTCTCGCTCCCATGCCGGCATGTCCGCCTCCTCCTTCTCCGTCAGCACTGCCCGCAGCCCCAAGATCTGATCCCGCAGGAGGGCCGCCTTCTCGAATTCCAGGTCTCGCGCGGCCGTTTTCATCTGTTTCTCCAGTTCCCGGATCAGGCGGGCCAGTTCGTCGTTGGGCAACTGGGCCAGGGTCAAGCCAGGCTCGTGGTCAGGGGCGGCCTGTCTGCGCACCCGGTCGGTCAGGTCGCGGACTTGTTTGACGATGGTGGCGGGCACTATGCCGTGCTCCTCGTTGTACTTTATCTGGACTTGCCGCCGCCGATCTGTCTCTTCGATGGCCCGCTTCATCGAATCGGTGATGCGGTCGGCGTACATGATGGTGGTGCCGTTGACGTGCCGTGCCGCCCGTCCGGTGGTCTGGATGAGGGCGGTGTCTGAGCGCAGGAATCCTTCCTTGTCCGCGTCCAGGATCGCCACCAGGCTCACCTCTGGCAGGTCCAGCCCTTCCCGCAGCAGATTGATCCCCACCACCACGTCGTAGGCCCCCAGCCGCAGGTCGCGCAGAATCTCCACCCGCTCGAGGGTCTGCACCTCGCTGTGTAAGTAGTGCACCTTGATGTCCAGTTCGCGCAAATAGTCGGCCAGGTCCTCGGCCATGCGCTTGGTCAGCGTGGTGA
>JAUXFI010000172.1 GCA_030620125.1 Anaerolineae bacterium | reverse complement strand
GAATCGCCTGCAAGCCTGTTTCACAGCCGACCGTGCCTTCTGCACCCGCCACGCTCGAAACGAGATGCGTCTGGAAGAGTTTGGCCCTATCTGCGAGCAGGAGGTATTCGAAGCTATCCAGTCTGGCGAAGTCATAGGGGATTATCCCGATGACGAGCCATACCCCAGCGTGCTTGTTTACGGGCGCACAGCCGCAGGCCGCCCCATACACGTGGTCTGTGCTTACGCCGATGATGATGACCTGGCTATTGTGATCACTGTTTATGAGCCTGATCCTTCTCGATGGATAGACTTTCGGAGGAGAAAGTCATGAAATGCGTCATTTGCCACAGTTCGAGTATTGAGGATAGAGTCGTTGACGAAATCGTTTGGGCGGGAACGGATGTGGTCCTGGTGCCTTGCCGGGCGTTAGTCTGCAACGACTGTGGAGAACGCTACTATAGCCGGCAGACCATGCGACGTCTGGAGAACATCGAAGCCCGTCTTCGTGCCCGGACACTGGCGCTGGAAACGGTGGGGCAGGTGCTGAAACTCGCCGCCCAGCCAGAACCGGCTCTGGCCGTCCGTGAGCCCCGCGCTGGCTACGAGACGGAGTCCCCGGAGCCGTCCGGCACCCAGAGATGAGGCAGGTTCAGCACATATCCTGAATCCCAAAGGCTAACCGCTAACCGCTAACTGCTAACGGCTGATTACTATGGAACGAACAGCCCCCACCACCGGCAGCGAAGAAATCCGCCTCTACATGCGCACCTACTACTCGTTGCTGCGCACCACCGACGAGGTGCAGATCCAGACCCTGGTCGAGACTCACCTGGGGGTGGATTCGCTCCTGCACGTCAAGGCCCGCGACGATACCCCCGACATCCCCGCTTTCGTCTACTGCTCGCTGCGGTTGCCTCCCTGCATCCGGCAGACGCGGCTGGTGGTGATGGGCCAGTCAGAGCGGGTCTTTGCCCGGCGCGGCTACCCCAACGTCGAGCAATGGCAGCCGGTCACCGCGCCCGGCCGCCGCCGCCGCTCCTTTTTCGACGGGCAGGAGACGCTGGCCGTATACGTCGCCAGCCTCTCTGACATTGACGATCTGGTGCCGATGTTGGCTGCCTTCCAGATCGAGTGGAACAAGATGCGCCTCCGGCTGCGCGGCGCTCCGGTGCTGGCCGACCTGGAGTCTCTCGTTGCCGAGGGCCAGCCACTGGGCGACGGCGTCCGTACCCGGCTGTGTGAGACGCTGGGCGTATCTCCCGATGACCTGAGCCGGCTGGAAGTGATCTGGAAAGGTGATTTTCTCGCCCTGCTGCTCGACGTCGGCCAGCATCGCAAGCGAATGGCGGTCCGTCTCCTGTCTGGTTCCCTGGTCGAATACCGCAAAGCGACTCAGCGCTGGTGGGAGAACATCGCTGACAACGTCCCCTTTGATCCGGGGGAGCGGCCCGTCTACTTTATCTCCAGCAATCCTCACAGTATAGTTAACATGCTCTCCGGCTTCGCGCTGCGGCGAGAGGAGGAGTTGGCCCGCTTCGTGCGTGAATGTGGTGACGCCGACTTGCAGGCCGAGTACGCTGACATCCAGGCTCAGCAGGTGCCCAGTAACCGCGAGAACTTTTTGTACTATGTGCTCAAAAAGTACCTCCATGCTCCCCAGGGCCGGAGCGCGTGGGAGGAGCGTGAGGAGGAAGAACCGTTGTGCGGCATTCGACACATTGACAGCCGCCACGTCTTTGACGTCGCCGCGCAGATCGTCGAACTGCGTGCCCTGCGCCCCGATTGGCTCGATCCGCGCTTGCGCATCCCCGGTATCGGGCGCATTGCCAGCAGTGACGCGATCATCCTTAATATTGACTACCCGCTGGGGATGGGGGCCTATCACATCCTATCGCAGGTCGCTGCAAGCGTGGACTCATTCCGGGGGGTCTACATTCTGGGCAAGGCGGCCACCCTCAACGGGCGCATCGGCGACGTGATGCTTCCCAATGTCGTCCACGATGTACATTCCCGCAGCACTTATCTATTCAACAACGCTTTCACCGCCGCTCACGTGCGCCCCCACCTGGTCTATGGCACAGCGCTCGATAACCAGAAGGCGATCAGCGTGCGCGGCACCTTTCTGCAGAACCGGAGCTATATGGATGTTTTCTACCGTGAAGGTTACACCGACATTGAGATGGAGGCCGGGCCGTACCTTTCGGCGGTGTACGAGGCCCTGCGCCCGCGCCGTTATCCCGGGGACGAGATCGTCAACCTTTACCCCATTCCCTTCGACATCGGCATCATCCACTACAGCTCCGACACTCCCTTCAGCAAAGGAAAGAACCTGGGGGCGCAGCACCTCTCCTACTTTGGGGTAGACCCCACCTACGCCGCTACCGTCGCTATCCTGCGGCGCATCTTGGAGCTGGAGATCAGCAGTATCTGAATGAGGGAGGGCTATGACTCGCATCGTTGGCAAGTCCATCACCCGCGTGGACGCCCGCGCCAAGGTCACCGGGGAGGCGAAATACCCCGGCGACTTTGTGATGGAAGGTATGCTGCATGCCAAAATTCTCTTTGCCGGGCGGCCCCACGCGCGTATCCTGCAGATTGACACGTCCGAGGCGGAGGCCGTGCCCGGTGTCGTCGCCATCTTTACCGCCAAGGACGTGCCGGTGAATGAATATGGCCTGCAGACGCCTGACCAGCCGGTGCTCTGTGGCCCCGGCTCCTCCAAACCCGACGCCGATGTGGTGCGCTTCGTCGGCGACCAGGTGGCGGTCGTCGTGGCCGAGACGGAGCGTGCCGCCGCCCGCGCCCGCGACCTCGTCCGCGTCGAGTACGAGGATCGGCCTGTCATCAGTGACCCCTTCGAGGCGCTCAAGCCCGACGCGCCGCAGTTGCACTCCCACCGCGTGCCCAGCGAGTTCCACCCGGAACTCAACGGCATGGAAGGCAACCGCATCTGCCACCACCAGATTCGCAAGGGGGATATGGCCGCCGGTTGGGCCGCCGCCGATGTGATCGTCGAAAGCGAGTACCGCACGCCATCTCAGGAGCACGCCTACCTCCAGCCCGAGGCCGGCCTGGCCTACATTGACGATGAGGGCCGGGTGACGGTCGTGACGGCCGGACAGTGGGATTGGGAGGATCAACAAGAGATCGCCCACGCACTGGGCCTGCCGCCGGAGCTGGTGCGGGTGATCTACCCGGCCATCGGTGGGGCCTTTGGCGGGCGGGAGGATATGTCGGTACAGATCGTGTTGGCGCTGGCGGCCTGGCAGCTTCGCCGTCCCGTCAAGATCGTCTGGACCCGCGAGGAGTCCATCCTGGGCCACTGCAAGCGGCACCCGATGTGGTTCCGCTGCAAGTGGGGCGCGACTCGCGCGGGCAAGCTAGTCGTGGCGGAAGTGCAGATTGTGGCCGACGGCGGCGCCTACTGTTACACCACCAACAAGGTCCTCGGCAACGCCACCATAACTTGCACCAGCCCCTACGAAATCCCCAACGTCAAAGTGGATGTGGACGGGGTCTACACTAACAATGTACCCAGCGGGGCCTTCCGAGGCTTTGGTGCGCCGCAGGGTGTCTTTGCCGCCGAGACGCAGATGAACAAGCTGGCCCAGGCGCTGGGGATGGATCCGGTGGAGTTGCGCCTCAAGAACCTCCTGCGCGAAGGGAGCCTGACAGCGATGGGCACGCCCCTGCCCGGCGGCGTCAGCCTGGTGCAAGTCACCGAAAAGTGCGCCCTCGCCGCCGGCTGGAAGCAGACGGAAACTGGCTGGCAAAAACCGACCCTCTCCAGTATCCAATATCCAGTATCCGGTATCCAGCACCAAACAGCCGGTCTTGGTATCGCCGTCGCCTTCAAAAATATTGGCTTCTCCTTCGGCTACCAGGAGAACTGCTGGGCGAAAGTGGAACTGCGGGGTGAGGCAGAGATTGAGAAAGCGGTGCTCTATATCGGCAGCGCGGAGGTGGGGCAGGGCTGCCACACCGCCGTCCGCCAGATGGCGGCCGAAGCGTTGAGCCTACCGCTGGAGCGGGTACGCCTGGTTGCTTCAGACACAGGTACCAGCCCTGGCAACTCTGGTTCCGTCTCCGCATCGCGCATGACATTTATGGCCGGTAACGCCATTCGGGGTGCGGTGGAGGCGGCGTTGGAGCGCTGGCGGGTCGAGGAGCGACCGGCCGTCGCCGAGTACACCTACCTGGCCCCCAAGACCACCATCTTCGACCCCGAGACCGGCTACGGCACGCCCAACTTTGCCTATGGCTACGTCGCCCAGGCGGTGGAGGTGGAGGTGGACACCGAGACCGGCGAGTTGCGTGTCCTGCGTCTCGTCTGCGCCGACGATGTGGGCAGGGCGGTCAACCCGCAACTGATCGAGGGGCAGATTGAGGGGGGCGTGGCGCAGGCGCTGGGCTGGGCCACGTGTGAGAACTTGCTCACCGCCGAGGGGCGTGTACTGACGCCGAACCTCAGCACCTACCTGATTCCCACCATCGCCGACGTGCCCGGGAGCGTCGAGTCCATCATCGTCGAGCATCCCGATCCACGCGGGCCGTGGGGTGTGCGCGGGATGGG
>JAUXFI010000067.1 GCA_030620125.1 Anaerolineae bacterium | reverse complement strand
TACGCCGACTGGGTGTTGGGCACGACCCAGGAAACGGCCCGGCAATACGTGATTCCAGAGTTCGACGCCGTCAGCAACGCGCTGTTGGCCCGCAACCCCTACAACAAAGAGTTTGGCCAGCGGGTGGCCTTCGTGGCTGCCAGCAGGGAGCCCTACGGCCTGACCGCAGATCGCACCGAGTTTCTGGGGCGAGAGGGGAACCTGCGCCATCCGGCCGCGCTCGGCCGCGTCGGGCTGGCCAGCGGTGTGGAGGCTGGCCTGGACCCCTGCGCCGCCCTGCAGACTCACGTGTGGCTGGCTCCTGGTGAGGTAGAAGAGGTCTTCTTCCTGCTGGGTCAGGGCGCGGACCGGCAGGAGGCGCTCCGGCTGGTCGAGCAGTATCAGGATGCGGCGCGGGTGGAGACCGCCTGGGAGGCGGTGAACGAGTTTTGGGACGACCTGTTGGGTACTGTCACAGTGCAAACACCCGATCCAGGGATGAACCTGTTGCTCAATCGTTGGTTGCTCTACCAGTCGCTCTCGTGCCGGGTGTGGGGACGGTCTGCCCTCTACCAATCGTCCGGCGCTATTGGCTACCGCGATCAGTTGCAGGACGTGATGTCCCTGGTGTTTGCCGCGCCCGATTTGACCCGAGACCATATCCTGCGGGCGGCGCGCTACCAGTTCGAAGCGGGGGACGTGCTGCACTGGTGGCACCCGCCTTCGGGGCGTGGGGTGCGCACGCGCTGCTCCGATGACCTGCTGTGGCTTCCTTTCGTCACCGCCCACTATGTGACCACAACCGGCGACGAAACCATCCTGACCGAGGTAGTGCCGTTTCTCGAGGGTGACCCCCTGGGGCCAGAGGAGCACGATCGCTACGGACATTACGAGGCCACCGCCGAAGGCTACACCCTCTACGAGCATTGCCGCCGCGCGTTGGAAAAAGGGTTGACCGCTGGCTCGCACGGCCTGCCCCTGATCGGCAGCCACGACTGGAACGATGGGTACAGCCGGGTAGGCATCGAGGGCCAGGGTGAAAGCGTGTGGTTAGGCTGGTTCCTGTACGCCGCCCTGACGCGCTTCGCCTCCATCAGCGAGCGGCTGGACGACGTCGAACAGGCCGCCGCGTACCGGGAGCAGGCCGACGATCTGCGCCAGGCACTGGAGGAGGGTGGGTGGGACGGCAACTGGTATCGCCGCGCCTACTACGACGACGGTACACCCATGGGGTCGGCCGAGAGTGACGAGTGCCAGATCGACTCCCTCGCTCAATCCTGGGCCGTCCTATCCGGGGCCGCCGACCCGGCGCGCTCGGCGCAGGCGATGGACGCCGTCGCCGAGCGGCTGGTGCAGCAGGATGAGCAACTGATCCTGCTCTTTACCCCGCCTTTCGACGAGACGAGACACGACCCCGGTTACATCAAGGGCTACCTGCCGGGCATCCGGGAGAACGGCGGCCAGTACACCCACGCCGCGCTGTGGGCCGTGTGGGCCTTTGCCGAGCTGGGACAGGGGGAGCGCGCCGAAGCACTGTTCCGGCTGCTCAACCCCATCTACCACGGCGACACGCCGGAGAAGGTGAAACGCTATCGGGTGGAGCCCTACGTGGTGGCGGCGGACGTCTACAGCGTGGAACCGCACACCGGTCGCGGCGGCTGGACCTGGTACACCGGCTCGGCCAGTTGGATGTACCGCCTGGGCCTGGAGGCTATTCTGGGGCTGAAGAGGATGGGCAAGACGCTGCAGATCAATCCCTGCATCCCCAAGGACTGGTCGGGCTACGAGCTGACCTACCGCGATGGCGAAACGTCCTATCGGATTCGTGTGGAAAACCCGGAGGGTATCAACCGGGGTGTGAAGCAAGTCATACTGGACGGAGAGATCTTGCCCGAAAGGGCCATCCCGCTGCTGGACGACGGGCGACAGCACCAGGTGCACGTTCAGATGGGTTGAGACGAGGGGGTTGCGATATGAGAGGGATCCTGTGAAAACCGACGTTGAACACGCCGGTCGTGTGACCATCCTCACCCTTTCCGGGCGTTTCGATGCCCACACCGCTCGGCAGGTGTGGGACGCGCTGCTGCGGCTCCTGGACAAAGGTTGCTACTACATCCTGGTGGACATGGCCAGAGTGAGCTTTCTGGATAGCACCGGGTTATCCACGCTGGTTAGCGGGATGAAGCGCTGCCGGCAAGCGGGAGGCGATCTGGTACTGGCGCAGCTTCAACAGCCGGTGCGTGTTATCTTTGATCTCACCCGGCTGGACAGGGCATTCGAGATCTACCCGAATCGGGCGACGGCACAGGCTTGTCTGGGGGAATAGGCTGTGTTATGCGTTTTGTCGAACAGCTTTGGTCAGGGCGGGCGAATTGGCAAGTTCTCCCCCTTGTGCTAAAATAGCATTGATGCATAGGTCTGACTATCGTGTGAGGTAGACAACGTGAGAGAGGCGAACGGTCTCCAATCCCCTCGACATTCCCAGGGCAGGATACGCCCGCAGATGTGGGCGTGGGTTGTCGTCGTGATGTTCAGCATAGTGGCACTGCTTCTGGTTGCGGCCGCCTTTCTGGCCTGGCGTTCGGTGCAGATTCCTTTCCCCGGCCTGTTCACCGAGCCTACCCTGGTCGTCAACGATCTGGGAGATCAAACTTGGGCCGGCTACGCCGCCGGGCTTCACATTCCCGATCACCTCGTCGCGCTTGACGGTCAGCCGCTGGAAGATACCACTGCGTTGATGCGGGCGTTGGAACAGTACGAGCCCGGCGACGTGGTCACGCTGACAGCGCGGGACACGGATGGCACACTGCGTGACGCGCGCGTGCTCCTGGAACCCTTGCCCTTCGAGGGGCTGGCTACCTACTTTGTCCTGCCCTACGTCCTGGGATTGATCTATCTGGGAATCGGCGCCTGGGTATTTTCGACACAGCGGCGCGAACCGACCAGGCAAGTGTTTGCCATTCTATGCGTGATGGTCGCGCTGGACCTGGGCTTGCTGTTCGACGTTTACACCACGCATTGGTTCCCGCGCGTGTGGATCATTGCTGTCTCTCTGACCGGCAGTGTCCTCGCTCATCTAGCGCTGGTGTTTCCTCAGCGGGTGCGGTTTCTCGAACGTGCTCCTTCTCTCTGCTATCTGGTTTACGTGCCGGGCGTGGTCATTGCCATCGTCAACCAATTCACTATCCTGAACTTGAAAGCGCCCACAGCCTACTTTGACACCTGGCTGGCAGCTTTTACCTTTGTGAGCGTAGGCGTTATTGTCGTTCTGGCGATGATGGTCTACCGGCACCGCCGGTCTGAATCGCCCATCGTACAGGCCCAGGCGCGCATTATTTTATGGGGCAGTCTACTAGCTTTTGGCCCGATCGCGGTCTGGTTTGCCGTTGTCCGTTTCACCGGGGGGATTTTCCCTCCAATGTTCATTCTGCCCTGGCTTGTCCTGTTTCCTCTCTCTATCGCCTACGCCATTCTCCGCTACCGTCTATTCGACATCAGCCTGATGATCAGCCGGGGCATAACCTATGCGCTGCTGAGTGTCGTGGTGGTCGGGGCGTATTTTTTCCTACTCTACCTGGTCGGTCTCGTGTTCGGCGTGACGCTGCAGGCCAGTCATCCCTTTGTCCTCGGCGTTTTTGTCCTCTTGCTGGCACTGGTGCTGAACACGGCGTGGACGCGCGTGCAACATGCGGTGGATCGTTTTTTCCTGCCCGAAGCGGTTGATTACCGTCAGATCGTGCACCGCTTCGTCAACCGGCTGACCGAGACCACGGGGTTGCCATCGGTCTTGCAGGTTTTGAATGAGGCACTAGAGGCGGGCTGGGATTTGCAGTTCGCCGCGTTGTATTTGTACGACTCGCAGCGCGCGCGCTACGTGCCTCACGCCATCGGGAGCGGGTCGTTTCCCTCAGTGACTTTTGTGCAAGATGGTCCACTTACTCATCAGATACTCCAGCGGCGCGAGAGCATCTACCTCTATCAAGACCGCCCCCTGCCCCCTCACTTGATGGCCGAGCGCGAATCGCTGGAAGCCCTGCGTCCCGCCCTTTTCATCCCGGTGCTGGGCCACGGCTGGCTGACGTTGGGGCTCAAGCGCAATGGCGCGCCTTTCTCCTCGGACGATCTGTCCACTCTGGAGTCGCTTGCTTCCAGTGTGGCGGTGGCCCTGGAAAAAGCACGTCTCTTTGGTGACCTGGAGCGACGGATCACGGAGGTGGACGTGCTGCGCTGGGTCGGACAGGCGGTCAGCTTTACGGTGGACGTGGACGACCTGATGGAGTTGATTTGCGCTCAGACCAGCCGCGTGCTCGATACCAGCAATTTCTACATCGCGCTGTACAACTCGGAGAAAGAGACTCTATCGTTCGCCTTTTACGTAGAAGACGACGAGCGGCTGTATCCAGACGACGAGTGGCCGGTGAGTATGGGCTTGACTGGTGAAATCGTCCGCACCAGGC
This sequence comes from Anaerolineae bacterium, assembly GCA_030620125.1. The sequence continues at coordinate 4,984 of JAUXFI010000067.1, read as the reverse complement.
GGCGTATCGTGACAGACGATTACGCCCAGGAGTGCACCCGTCGAGAGATCACGCCTGGAAGCCGGCCGGGGCGGGCCTGGATGGGGGTGCCGCTCAACGCCGGTGACAAGGTCATTGGAGTGATGAATGTCTCCAGCCTTGATCCCGCTGTGATCTATTCTGACGAACAGGTGGAGATTTTCTCCGCCATTGCCGATCAGGCCGCCGCGATCCTGGACAAGGCGCATCTATATCGAGAGATGGAGGAACGTGCCCGGCAGTTGGCTGCCCTGAATGAGGTTGGGGGTGTCATCACCTCAACTCTGGACCTGCAGGCGGTGTTGAATCTGATTATGGAGACGGCGGTTGATCTTCTCTATGCCGAGGCAGGCTCGCTGGTATTGGTAGATCAGGACACCGGCGAGATGGTCTTTGAGGTGACCACTGGCCCCGGCTCTGCTGACCTGGTGGGCACGCGTCTTCCCCCTGACACAGGAATCATAGGCGCGGTGGTCGAGAAGGGCGAGCCGATCATCATCAGGGATGCGCAGGAAGATGAGCGTTGGTACAGGGATCTCGATGAGAGCTTTATCACCAATTCCATCATCGCCGTGCCCATGACCAGCCGAGGGCGCGCTATTGGCGTGATCGAGTTGCTCAACCGGCGTGACGGTGTGCCATTTGACGAGGACGACGAGCGGCTGCTGGCGGCGTTTGCGGTCAATGCCGCAGTCTCCATTGAGAATGCCCGGCTATTTACCCAAACCGATCAGGCCCTCGCCGCGCGGGTCGAAGAGCTCTCGATGATGCAGCGCATTGACCGGGAGCTCAACGCCACCCTGGACTATGACCACGTGTTGAGCCTGACGCTGGACTGGTCATTGCGCACGACCGGGGCAGACATTGGGCTAATAGCGGCGATTGTTGAGACGGAGGACGGACAACGCGGTTTACGTTTCCTGGCCAGCCGGGGACTCCCGGAGGACATGGTCTCCACTGGCGGAGAAGAGCTCTGGCCACTGGGACAGGGAGTCGTCGGGCGGGTGGTGCGGGAAGGCCAATCTGAGCTCGTGGAGGACGTGGAGAATGATCCCGATTACGTTGCGCTAGTGCCGGGGATGGTGGCCCAATTGACAGTGCCCATCCGTCGGGAGGATCAGATCGTCGGCATCATGGCGCTCGAGTCTTCACAGAAGGGCTGCCTGAATGAGGGGGCGCTAGAGTTTGTCTCTCGCCTGGCCGACCACGCGGCCATCGCCATTGAGAACGCGCGTCTCTTCGAGCAGGTCCGCCAGGCCAACGAGGCCAAGACCGAGTTTATCTCCTTCGTCTCCCACGAGCTCAAGCAGCCGATGACCTCGATCAAAGGTTACACGGACCTGTTGATCAAAGGGGTTGCCGGCGAACTGACCGAGGCGCAGACCAATTTCCTCGAGACGGTACGGTCGAACGCGGATCGCTTGAACACACTGGTTAGCGACCTGCTGGACGTCTCGCGCATCGAGAGTGGTCGCCTGCGGCTAGAGTTCGGGAGTGTGTTCATTGAGAAGGTGGTTGGGGAAGTGCTGCGCGCTGCCCAGGGACAAATCGAGGCCAAGCAGCAGACGTTGGGGGTGGAGATTCCGGCCGACTTGTCGCCGGTGTGGGGTGATCGGAACCGCTTGGTGCAGATTCTGACCAACTTGTTGAGCAATGCCTGCAAGTACACGCCCGAAAGGGGGAAGATCACGATTCGCGCTCAACGATGGTCGGATGGGCGGGAGGCCACAGGGCAAGATGAATTTGTACTGTGTTCGGTGATTGATACCGGCGTAGGTATGATACCTGAGGATCAGAAGCGTCTTTTCACAAAGTACTTTCGCGCCGACGACCCGGCCGTGCGTGGTGTGCCCGGCACCGGGCTGGGGCTGGTCATCACCAAGAGCCTGGTGGAACTGCAAGGCGGCGAAATCTGGGTCGAGAGCGAGGTGGGCGAGGGCAGCACCTTTTCGTTCACCATTCCTGTGGCTTGCGTAAAAGTAGACGAGGAGTGACGATTACTCAGCCATCCTTGCGAAGGTTGCGAATGGCCTTGTCGCCGGGGTAACTTTCGGTGGGCAAAGACGCTCTTGGCCCGCAAGTTCTCACCAAACCTTCGCAAGGGTTCTTCCGCCTGAGGAGTAACTTTTTCCCCATTTACCCTCTTACGGTTCCTGGAAACGAGACTCCAGTTGTTCCAGTAATTCTGCTGCTTCTACCAGTTTGTCCAACGGGTTTTCTTTGCCCGTGAAATACCGGTAGTCGCATGGCATCACGTCGAGCGTGTGCACCAGGTCGTTGTGCCGGTCTCGCACTGATCCCTCGCTGATCCCGTAAAAAGTCGCGATTTCCCGTCGGCTAGCCGGGTGCAGGTTGACCTTGCGCACCGTATAGTCGAGCGCCGCTGCCCACGTCGCCGGCTTACGCACGATGAGCGTGTCGCGTCCGAGAACAATGCGGTACTCTAGCCACATCTGGATGGCAGCGCCGACTTCCTCGATGGGCGTTCCTGCGGCGGTCATCCTATCGGTGAGCAAAAGCTCCACGTCATCCATCCCGCTGGCAAAGAGTTGTTCGAAGCGATCTGCCAGCGGCGATTCAGGTTCCAGCCGCATAAAGTCGGCCAGTGCCCGCAGAGCCTGGTCGAAATCACCGCCGCGAGCCAACGTCCGCGCCAGGTGGAGCCGGTAATCCGGTTCGTCGGAGACCAAGTGAGCGGCGGCCTCAAAACACTCGATGGCCTGGGTGGTGTCCCACTCCTCGTAGGCGAGAATACCCTGCTTCTCGTACTCCTTTGCCTTGCGACGGTCTCCCATGCTGATCCGTTTTTTTGCCATTGCATTTGCTCCTTACAATGAGGCCGCGTGCGCTCGTGTCTTGGGTTTGATTATAGCATAGTCATCGAATATGGGCAACGGCGGCCTTTTGCAAATCCCCTGCCCGTGCTATAATCTCAATGTCGGTACGCTGGATTGCTTTCGTGCGGACGGGAGGTAATGATGAAGAGAGTTTGTTGTTGTCTGAAGGGTTGCCTGGTCGTGCTCGGCGTGCTGCTGTTGGTCTGTGGCTGCACTGGGGGCGACGACGAGAGGCCGCTCTTCCAGGACGATTTTGAGAATCCACGCAGTGGCTGGGGCGCGGAGCAGTGCGAAGAGTTCGAGCGTGGTTACGAGGACGGCGAGTACTTGTTCGTCCTGTACGAGCCAAACTGGTTCGCCTGGGCCTGCCCTGGTGAGCAGTTCGACGACGTGAGTGTCGAGGCGGATGTCTACCTGGCCTCTGGCTCCCAGGACGGCCATTTCGGTGTCCTCTGTCGCTACGCGGATCCGGAGAGTTTCTATTACTTTGCCATCAGCGCCGACGGCTACTATGCCATTTTCCGGCGCGTGGCTGGAGGAGACATGGAGGTTCTCACCGGCAACGGCGTTGGAATGATTCATTCCCCCGCCATCAAGACGGGCGGGCAGACCAATCACATTCTGGCGGTCTGCCGGGAGGATGAATTGAGCCTTTACGTCAACGGCGAGCTGTTGGAGACTGTCAGCGATGATGCCCACGCGCGGGGAGATGTGGGCATCGGGGCTGGGAGTGGCCCAGGAGGTGAGGCTTGTGTCCGGTTCGATGATTTTCTCGTTACGGGGCCGTAGAACTCGGAGGCTCTTTGGGATTTCGCGTGGTCAGGGTATCGGACTCCCCGACTTGTTGGGGGCGCCACGCGAAGAACCCGAACAAGTTCGGGACTCCGATACGTCATCCACGCAAACTCCCAAAGACCCAACTCGGATCACAGGACAGCAACGGATTACAACAACAACAGATTGCGGGACGGTAGCGGATTAGGAGCGGATTCAGATGAGATCAGGAAGACAGTGGCTCGGCGTGGTGTTGGTAGCGTTGGCGGCTCTGCTGGCTGCCTGTGGAGGGGAGCAGTTGCCCTGGAGCGACGATTTTTCCGACCCGGCCAGCGGCTGGCAGGCCGAGACGGACGCTTCGGCGGAGGTTGGATACCACGACGGGGTGATGCGCATTCTCGTCAAAGCGCCCAATCGCCTCGCCTGGGCCTCCGCCGGACGCGAGTTCGCCAGCTTTCGCCTGGCAGTCGAGGCAACCCAGGTGGCCGGCCCGGATGATAATGAGTACGGCGTGTTGGTACGAATGAAGGATGCCGACCATTTCTACCGCTTTTCCATCAGCGGCGATGGCTACTACCAGGTCGGTAAATACGATGGCGAGTGGGAGGTGTTGGTGGACTGGTCTTTGCCTCCGTCCGATGCTATCCACATAGGGGCGGCGACCAATCTGCTGGAGGTCATCTGTCAGGGCGCGACGATGACTTTTCTCGTCAACGGCGTGCAATTGGCGCAAGTCGAGGATAGCAGCTACTTTCGAGGAGACGTCGGTCTTTACGCCGGCTCGTTCTTCGAGTTCGTCGAGCCTGGCGTGGAGGTGCACTTTGACAATTTGCGTGTGGAGGAGCCATAGCGTTCTGGGCGATGCAGTACCAGGGGCCACTGAGGACATGGTGGAAATCCTAGTCCAGCACCTGAGGGAATTGTGGTACGTGGATTGATGGGGGTTGATGAACGTCTACCTGTGCAGCCTGGGCTGTCGCCTGAACCAGAGCGAGATTGATACGCTGGCGCGCCGGTTCGCGGCGGCGGGTCACGTCGTCGTGGGCGACCCGGCCTGGGCCGATGTCTGCGTCGTCAACACCTGCGCCGTCACCGCCGGGGCGGAACGCAAGTCGCGCCGCTGCGTCGGGGGGCTGGCTCGCGCTAACCCGGAGGCGCGTATCGCTGTCGTCGGCTGTTACGCCACGTTAGCGCCCCAGCATTGCGCCACCTGGCCCGGCGTCGCCTGGGTCGTGCCCAACGGTGAGAAGGAGCGGACGGTGGGGATTGTGACTGCGCTCCCCTCTCCCTCTTCCAACTTTGGGAGAGAGGGGCGAAGGGGGGAGGGGGAGAGGGCCGCTCCTCGCCGCACCCGC
>JAUXFI010000080.1 GCA_030620125.1 Anaerolineae bacterium | reverse complement strand
TTGGTCGCTACTAAGAAACAAATGTCGTTTCTTGCACAATGAGTGGCGCGAATGCGCCATGCGTAGCTCAGAATGACACAGGATTGTGAAGTCTCGTTGTAGTACTAAGGAGATGACAAATGGAACTTGGAGATTACACTCGTATTCTGCGCAAACGCTGGTGGATCATCGTCGTCGCCATTCTACTGACCGCCGGCAGCGCCTACGTCTTTGGTGAACTTCAACCTCGTGAATACACATCCACCGTCGAGGTCATCATTGAGCCAGCAAGACCGGATTGGGGTCTGGCCCAGTCGGCCAAAATGCTCTTGCGCACCTATATGACCGTGATAGACTCTAACCAAAAGGCACAGGAAGTGATTGACGAGCTACAATTGCCGATGAAACCCGATCAGTTGCGCAGCAGAGCCCATTTCGCCGCCGAGGACGACCGCATGGTGATTAAAATTGAGGTCGAGGACTATGATGGCAACCAGGCCAACGACATCGCTGGTGCCTGGGCAAACCTGCTCGTCCAGTGGCGCAATGACAAGAACGCCGGGCAGCGCAAGGAAGACCGTGTCTACGCCGAATTGCGCGACGAAGAACTCCACTACGTTCAGTCGTGGCCTCCAAGTAAAAAGCTCCTCCTGGCCGCCGGCTCCGTCTTTGGGCTGGTCATTGCAGGCGTGATCATCTTTTTCCTGGAGTGGCTTGAGGCGGGCATCGTCCGCACCCCCCAGGAACTGGAACGCCAACTGAACCTGACCGTAATGGGCGCTATACCTTCCACCGAATGACAACCAAGAGGTAACTTATGCCTGAACAACCTGATCTGATTACCCTGACCGACCCTCGCAGTCCGGCAGCGGAGGCCTACCGCACGCTGCGCACCAATCTGACCTTCGCTGCGCTCGACAAACCCATTGAGACCATGATCGTCACCTCGGCCGCGCCAGGCGAGGGCAAGTCAACCGTCCTGGCCAACCTGGCGGTCACGATGGCGCAGGGAGAGAGGCGCACTGTCCTGGTGGACGCCGACCTGCGCCGCCCTGGCCTGCACGAGATCTTTGGCGTCGCGAACGACCGGGGGCTGACAACCATGATCGTCGAGGAGACAGCGCTGGACGATCCACCGCTGATGGACGTCGGCGTGGATAACCTGTGGCTGGTGCCCAGCGGCCCGCTGCCCCCCAACCCGGCCGATATCCTCGGCTCGCGCAAGATGGAGCAGGTCATCGCCGCGCTCAAGGCGCGTGCCGACGTCATTCTCTTCGACGCGCCGCCCGTTATCGCCGTGACCGACGCCGCCGTGCTGGGCACCAAGGTGGACGGTGTGCTGTTGGTAGTTTGCGCCGGACGCACCCGGCGAGAGCACGCCCAACGAGCCAGGGAATTACTGGAGAGGGTACACGTCCGCATCCTGGGAGCTGTGTTGAACAACGCGCCACACGATGTAACACTAGGAGGATATTGAGCAAATGAAAGGTCTGATACTCAGCGGGGGCAAAGGCACCCGTCTCTGGCCGCTGACTTATACCAACGCCAAGCAACTCATCCCCGTCGCCAACAAACCGGTGCTCTTCCGCGTCGTCGAGGCTATCCGCGACGCCGGCATCACCGACATCGGCATCGTCGTCGGCGACACCGCTGGAAAGATTAAGGCCGCCGTCGGACGGGGCGAGAGATGGGACGCCAAGATCACCTACATCCACCAGGAGCAGCCCCAGGGACTAGCCCACGCTGTCAAGGTGAGTCGTGACTTTTTGGGCGACGAGCGTTTCGTAATGTTCCTGGGCGACAACGTCATTCAGGGAGGCATCTCGGAGCTCATCAAACAGTTCGCCGAGAGCGACTGGAACAGCCAGATCGTCCTCACGCGAGTAGTACATCCAGAGCGATACGGAGTGGCCGAACTGAACGGGGATGGGCGCATCGTGCGGCTGGTCGAAAAACCAAAGCAGCCGCCCTCCGACCTGGCGCTGGTCGGCATCTACATGTTCGACCATCACATCCACGAGGCAGTGGATAGTATCGCACCCTCCTGGCGGGGCGAGCTGGAGATCACCGACGCCATCCAATGGCTGGTGGAACACGACTACCAGGTCTATCCCTATGTCCATCAGGGCTGGTGGATTGATACGGGCGAGGCGGGGGAGCTTTTGGAGGCCAACGGCCTGGTGTTGGAGGAACTAACGCCGACGATCGAGGGCTACGTGGATCGCGACTCGGAGGTGGATGGCCGCGTCATCATCCAGAAGGGAGCGGAGATCATCAACAGCGTCATCCGTGGCCCGACCATCATCGGCGAGCGCACCCGCATCGTCAACTCCTACGTCGGCCCGTTCACCTCGATCTACTACGACGTCGTGATTGAGGATAGCGAGATCGAGCGGGCCATTGTCCTGGAGCACAGCCTGATCCGCGACATCCCGGCCCGCATCCAGGACAGCGTCATCGGCCGCAACGTCGCCCTCACCCGCTCCTCCATCAAGCCGAAAGCGTACAAACTGGCCCTAGGCGATCATAGCCAGGTCGGTATCTTGTAGATTGGTAGACTGATAGATTGGTACATTGGTGCTGACGGAGCCGTGACCAATTTACCAGTTTCCCAATTTACCAATCTACCGAATTCTACCGCAGCACCAACCGCGCTGGCGCACCTGCTGCATCATCCCAATGCAGCAGTTCCGGCGTGCCCTCATATCCCCAGAGCAGGCGGAAAAAGGTCAGCTCCTCCTGTCCCTCGAGGGGGCCTTCCTGCTCGTAGACCGGCACCCAGGCCCCGGTGTTGACGTACCAGGCCCGTTCCAGCCGCTCCACGGCAGCCTGGTGATCGTGGCCCAGGACGATGTAGCGGACCGAGTGAGCAGGCTCCAATATCTGCTCCAACTCGCGTGCCACACGCAGCAGGTAGCTGTGGCCGAAGAAATAGGCGAAACAGCGCTCCAGCGCGCGATGTAAGGAGTAGGCCAACACAGCCGCGCCCAGATACGCGACCGTCATCCACCCCAGGCCCCTGGTAAGCGCCAGCCCCGCCAGGAGGAGGAAAATGATTGCGATCAGGGCCACCAGTACGGAAAGCAAACCCCGGATGCCCGAACCGGCCCATTCCTGCCACGAAGCGTCAACCCGCCGTTGTGCCAGCGCGGCGATCTTGTACGTCACGCGCGGCGGCAGGGGAACAGTGCCGGACTGCTGCCTGGGCAAGTCCTGCGCCCGCGCGCTGTAGAGCGCGGAGGCCACCGTCTTGCGCGTTATATTCCATAACGCCCGCAGGAAGACGCAGCCACGGGTTACGAGCAACTCGGCCGTCCCTGCCGGATCCTTCCTGAGCGCCCACGCCAGGTAGCGCGTGGCCGGCTTGATGTTGTCAGCGAATGGATGCACGTCCTCGACTTTGTTGAACAGGTAACGCACAAAGAGGCTTCCCCACGGCAATTCAATGCGTTCAGGATCGTCAGGAAGCACAGGGTTGAGATAATCGCGAAAGTGGTTGGCCGCTTCGTACTGGCAGCCGTGCTCGACGTAGACCCGCCCAGGTTCGTGGTAGAACCAGGGATAAAAGTGTATACGCGCCTCGAGTTCCTCCGACGTGACAGGCGGGCCACACTCGAGCAGCAGCCGCTCACGGGTGTACCCTCGCCCCACCTGCTTGACGAACCGCTCCCGTACCTTGTCCCAGTGGAATTCGACGTCGTGGTTGCCCTTGATGATGGCGACGTGATTGCCGTGGGCCACAAACCAGCCCAACGCAGCAAAGAAGCGTTCGTGCCCCTGGGCAATCCGCTTGAGCTTCCACTCCGATTCCTCGGCTGTCGTTCCTAGTCCATAGTCCTGTTCGTTGATACGCAGTTCCTTCCGACATTCCACCCCTCTGACAGTCCGCAGCAGCCTCCCCTCCTCCGGCAGTGAGACCACCTGCAAGAAATCAAACAGGTCGCCATTGATGATCAGCAACCACGGCCGGCCACCAAAGCGAGATTGCTCCCTGACCTTTTCGTGATAGCGCAAAAAGCGCGCAAACGCATCATCGCACAGAAAATCCTCCAGGCGGGAGAACTTTGCGCTTTCTGGGTCTAGCCCCTCACTCATGTGCAGGTCACTCACGACCAGTAGATTGTGTTCTTCCATCGCACCCCTCCTGGGTAGAGAGTATAGCACAAACGCAGAGCGTCGCCAAATTCTGGAAATCGCGCTTTACGTTTCACGTTTTTGGAACTGGACAAGTTGGGCCAAAAGAGCTATAATCCCTCCGCTTCTCCCCTCTTGACCACCGAGGAATATATGCGCTGTCCCGAATGTGACACTCGAATTCCCAATAACTCGCTCCTCTGCCCGCAGTGTGGCATGCTGATAGAGGAGACGCAACCCATGGCAGCGGTAGCATCGTCGGGTACAAGAACGCCCACGCGCTGGCAACGCATACGATCACTCCTTCTCTGGACGCTTGGTTTTCTCTTCCTTCTGGCACTGAGCGTGGGGATAGCAACCTACGTGGGAATCTATCACGGCGAACGCGACCGGGAGCAGCAACGCCAGGGACTGGCCGTTCAGCACTACAACACCGGCCTGGAGCGCCTCGACGCTGGCGAGTACGATCTGGCCATCGCCGAATTCGAGTACGTGCTCGAACTCGATCCTGACCACCCTTTCGCCCAACAAGGCGTCGCCGAAGCACGGGCACGCAGCACCATTCTCCCTACGCCCACCTCGGAAACCTACGAAATCGTCGTGGATGACCTATACCGGAAAGCCACAGTCCACTACGAAGCCAGGCAATGGGAGGAAGCAGCCTCTGTACTCATCCAGCTACGTGTGCTGGACCCGACCTATGAAGCCGAAACGGTCGAGGAGATGCTCTTTACCAGTCTCTACAATGTGGGGATGGCATTGCTGGACGAGGACCGTTTCGAGGAGGGCATCTTTTACCTCGACCAGACGGTGGCCCTCCGCCCACTGGACGAGGAAGCGCGGACTCAGCGCAGCCTGGCCATGCAATACCTGACCGCGCTGGGCTACTGGGGGGTAGATTGGGATCACTGCATCGAACGCTTCGAGCAACTCTATGCCACCACGCCCAATTACAAAGACGTCTTCCAGCGACTCTACCGCGCCCACGTGGCCTACGCCGATGCCTGGTATGCCCAGGGGGAAATGTGCCCGGCCGAGGTGCAATACACGCAAGCACTGCGACTGATGAATGACCCAGAGATCGAGCAGAAGCGGGTCGAGGCGACCCAAATTTGCCTCATCGCCACTCCGACCCCCATCGCGCCCATCACCGGCACAGTGCCGATTACGCTGACCGAGATGCCGTCGGGTTTCACCACCGGCCGGCTGGCCTATCCAGTCCACAACACACAGACCGGTATCTATGATATCTGCGCCCTCTTTGCTGACGGGCGTCTGATGAGGATGGTCAGTGGGGCCGACCAGCCTTGTTGGATGTGGAACAGTGGAGCACTGGGGTATCGCAACCTGCTCTCGCCGGGTATCTCGCTGCTGGTACCGGGAGAGGCCGATCCCTGGCAATTGGTTCCAGGCGGCGGGCTGGCCTCGCCCGCCTTCTCGCCCGATGGCGGCCGCGTGGCCTATGCCGCGCAAGACGCGGGTGGTGTCTGGCAGATCTATATCGCGCCGACGAATGGTCTGGCTGAACCGGAAGTACACGCGCCGGGGAAGGGGCCAGCGTGGGGACCAACCGGTCTGCTGGCCTGGACTGGTTGCGAGGACAGCGGGGCCTGCGGCATCTTTGCCGACAACCCCGACGACGACCAGTCACCGGTCTGCCTTACCGCCAGCCTGAACGACATCGGGTTGAACTGGTCGCCTGACGGTGGGATGCTGGCCTACATGTCCAACGTCACCGGCAATTGGGAGATCTACCTGCTCAACATGAGCGGTGGTGTCGTGGCGATCACTGACAATTCGGCCTCCGATGGTCTTCCGGCCTGGGCCCCCGATGGGTCTGGCCTGGCCTTTGTCTCCAACCGGGATGGGGCCTGGGGTATCTACCTGATGGCGACAAACGGGGAAGACCAGCACAAGATACTCACCCTCGGTCCCAGCCTCCCCAACTGGACGACCCAGCAAATCTCGTGGGCTCCATAACCTTGACGAGAAGCGCCAACGGCGGTATACTTGCAGTGAAGTGAGCGGGGCGTAGCGCAGACGGGTAGCGCGCTGCGTTTGGGACGCAGAGGTCGCCGGTTCAAGTCCGGCCGCCCCGACTGCGGGCGTTGCAAAAAGGTATTGCCCCAGCCTTCCAAGCTGTTGTTGCGGGTTCGATTCCCGCCGCCCGCTCTTTTTGTTCTCTTCTCAATCCGTTCTAGTCGGGCCCATAGCTCAGCGGTTTAGAGCAGCCGGCTCATAACCGGTCGGTCCCAGGTTCGAATCCTGGTGGGCCCATTTTTTTCTCACTGGGGCGTGGCCAAGTGGTAAGGCAACGGACTTTGAATCCGTGAATCGTAGGTTCGAATCCTACCGCCCCAGCCTGTTCCTGTGCTTGGCTTCTTACGGTGCGGTGAACGGGGGGCAAAGGGCCGTCAACCTCTCCGACAGGTTGGCGGCTTACCCTTTTACTCTTCGGATGGCTGCTGCTGCCGACGCTCTGGCAAGTCATCAACCCTATCCTTTTGGCCCAAGTCTGCCTGGATTTGCCAAAGTCAAGTTGCATAATCGGCGCCGATGACACTCAAATTCATCATCTTTGACCTGGACGATACGCTCTATTGCCGCGACAGCGGGTTGATGCAGGAGGTAGGCCGCCGCATCCAGTTGTGGGTGTGCAATCACCTGGGGGCGACGTGGGAGGAGGCGATTACTCTGCGGCGCGAGTACTTCCGACGCTACGGCACCACGATGGGGGGCCTGATCGCCGAACACAATGTAGACGTGCACGACTATCTGACCTTTGTGCACGACATCCCCGTGGAGGAGTACATTGATCCGCATCCGGCGCTGACCGCGATGCTGGACTCTATCCCGCTGCGCAAGGCGATCTACACCAATGCCACTTCGGAGTATGGTTGGCGGGTGCTGCGGGCATTGGGGGCGGCCGACCACTTTGAGCAGGTGATCGGCATTGAGAGGGTGGACTTGCGCAACAAGTTCTACCGCGATGCCTACGAGCGAATGTTGGCGCTACTGGGCGTCCAGGGGTCCGAGTGCATCATGGTCGAGGATGCGGTGCGCAACCTCCGGCCGGCCAAGGCCCTGGGGCTGACGACGATACTGGTAGACGCAGAACCGGACGCGAGCGTGGACTTTGTGGTGGAGAGTGTGCTGCAAGTTGGGCCGGTGGTGGCTGGCTTGTTGCACCGAACATGCTCAGGGAACCGCCCTACGATCAACCCCCGCCGGTAACAGGCTCCAGATAAGCAAGCAGTAGTCGCTTCACCCCGGCGCTGACCTGCGCCCGGAATTCCTCGTCGGTTCAAGTCTCCAGCAGCGAGAGCAGAGCTTTTAACGCCAGCCGAGCAAAGAAAGGAGACCGTCAATGGTATACAGTGAACCTGTAACAGAGATCATCAAATCACCTACCTCTCGTGCCTTGTGTCAAGTTTCCTCATATAGAACCTGCGCCCCTCGTACTCCATCTCAATGAGTTGCCCTTGAGCGATCAACCTGCGAACGACGGGCCAAGCCGCTCCAGCCCGTGCCAGGAACTCGTTCACCGCCTCCTCCCGCATGGGATGCACGGACGTGATGCTCAACATATCTTCCTCGACGTTGCCGGTAAAGGCGAAAGCGTTGCCCTCGTACCCGATCAGGTACTCGACTTGGCCCACGCTCTCGCTGAGTATCTGGTAGGCCCGGTTGATGGCTTTCTCACCAGGGGCTCGCACCCACTTTTCCGCCGGCGGCCTGGTGGGGATGGACAAGTAGGCGCGGGCCGGACCCAGATGGGCCAAAAAGCCGGCAATCTCCCTGACGTGATCGTCGCCATCGTTGACACCTGCGACGAGCATCGTCTCCGTCACCAGTTCTCCCGCGTAGACGTTCGCAAATTTGAGCATCCCATCCAGGATTGGGTCTCTCTGAAGGTGGATGCGACGCGGGAGGAGGTCTGGCGCAAGATTGACCGGCCCCACGGAACGCTGCCACTGGCTCCAATCCTGGATGGGATGCTCGAATTTGCGAACGTCTACGCGGGAGAACTGGTGACGGAGACGATGCTCGTCGCAGGCATCAACGACAGCGACGATCACGTCAGGGAGATTGCCGGCTTTTTGGCCCATCTGGGTCCGGCCCGCGCCTACTTGTCCATCCCCACCAGGCCGCCGGCGGAAAAGTG
>JAUXFI010000117.1 GCA_030620125.1 Anaerolineae bacterium | reverse complement strand
GAATAGAGTAATGAAATAACTATTAGAAGCACAAGGGGCAGGCTGGGTGACTGGGTGATTGGGTGACTGGGTGACTGGGAAGGTTGCCTTAATGAGCCTCTTGTGCTAGACTCAGTAAATCCAAAATCGCTCCAAGGGGATCGCCAGATCCCCGGTTTTGGCCTGGATCTGGCGATCCAGGCCGAGCAAAATCGGATCTACCGAGACTTGCTCTAATTGCACAGGAGGCGACTCTCAAGATGGCATCACTCCCAACCCGGCTGACCGACGCCCGCAGATTGTTCCAGGCGCTAGATTGGGACAAACTCTCGTTTCAGGTGGAAGAGGAGGCGCACGCCCGGCTCGCTATCGTCGGGCCGGTCAACTCGGGCAAGTCCACTCTCTTTAACCTGCTCGAGGGGCGCAAAGTCTCGGCCGTCAAGGCTGTGCCTGGCACCACCAAGGGGCTCGTCACAGAGGAGTTTGGCCCCTTTACTCTGGTAGACACGCCCGGCTTTGGCGAGGTGGGCGGCGTGGACCGGGCGGCGGTCGCCCGATCCGCGGCCGAGCAAGCAGACCTGGCGGTGTTGGTGCTGGATGGATCGGCAGGCCTGCGCCAATCGGACTATGACCTCTACGAGTCGCTGCGGGGAGCCCAGGTGCCGCTGGTCGTTGCGCTGAACAAGATTGACCTGATCAAGCGCGACCTTGCCGACGCGCTGGACGACGTTGAGCGAAAACTGGGGACGACGGTGATCCCCATCTCGGCCAAGACCAGGGCTGGGGTGGCCGAGCGGCTCATCCCTGCAATTGTCGAGTCTCATCCCTGGATGACGGTGGCGATGGGGCGAGCATTACCAGCCTACCGTCGTAGCCTTAGCCACCGGCTCATCCGAGGCGCGGCTGTGCTCAACGCGATCATCGCCGCCGAACCGATCCCGGGGCTCGACATCCCACTGCTGCTGGCCTCGCAGGTGCGCCTGGTGCTGCGCATCGCGGCTATATACGGCGAGACGTTGAGCGTGCGCCACGCGCGCGAGTTGCTGTCCACTATCGCAGGCGGCGTTGCGCTGCGCTACCTGGCCGCCCAACTGGGCAAACTCGTCCCCGGGCCGGGCTGGCTGATCGGGGCCGGCGTGACCGGATTGGGCACGTGGGCAATGGGGCAGGTAGCCGTGGTCTACTTTGAGGGTGGCAAACAATTGACGCCCGGACAGTTGCGCCAGCAGTACAAGCGGTTGCTGCGGCGTCCCAGGAGTGAACCGGAAAGAGAAAGAGCTGTCGCCAGCGGGGACGTGGGGTGAGCGGCATTGATCGCTGAGGAAAAAGAGAATGATAGTGCAACCACTCAAACGAGACGAGTTTCTAATGCTGTCAGGCGGGGTACTGGCTGGGGCGGCCATCATAGCCCTGGCCCTTGCCGAAGGGTCCCTGGGCTGGGAAGCGTGGTGGGGAATACTGGTGTTTGCTGTGCTGACCGCAGGGACTATGGCACTCGGTCTGCCCGCTTCGTTCGGCGTTGTCAGCATTGCCCACATGGTGGTCGCGTCCGGCTTTCTGGCGCTGGGCCTGCTACCAGGGTTGATCAGTTCCGCACTGGGCGCCATCTTGGCTGACATCGTCAGAACAGTGTGGGCGCAGCCGTTGGGGTATGAACCGCGCGCGCTGCGCCGCACCCTGTTCACTATGGCCGGCGATGTTGGCACGCAGACTTTTAGCCTATTGGCGGGCGCGGGCAGCTTTCGCCTGCTCGGCGGCTCTGCTCCACTTCTCGACGTGAGCGTGTCAGATTCCTTGCCGCTGCTGGCGCTGTTTGTGCTTTACTTTGCCACCAATTGGCTGTGCCTTGCCGCCCTCGCGTGGGCGCGGCGACAGCCTCCGTTCCCTCGGAAGTGGGCCGAGTGGCGGTACTCAATTGTCCTGGAACTCTTGCCCCTGCCTCTGTCAGTCGTCATCGCCAGTATCTACAACAGCCTGGGGATGGGAATCCTCTTGCTCTCCTCGGTCGCGATTCTGGGCAGCGCGTTCGCTATCTGGCAATCCGGGCAGGCGCGGATGTGGGTACAGCAGCGGGTTCAGGAACTGTCCACGCTAAATACAGTCAGTCAGGCGCTCAGCAATCTCGATTTGCTGGAATTGCTTAGCGTCATCCATACCCAGGTCGCCCGTCTGATGCCAGCCGATAATTTCTACATCGCGCTCTACGATCCGGGGCGGGAGTTTATTGATTTTGCGTTCATCGTCGAGTATGGCAAGAGCGTTTTCCGCCCCGGACGGCCGTTCAGCGACGGGTTGACCGAGTATGTCATCCGCCACCGTGCCCCGCTCCTTATCCAGTCGAACATAGCACAGGAGGCCAATCGTCTGGGAATAGAGCCGATTGGCAGGGCGCCCCTATCGTGGCTCGGCGTGCCGATGATCACGGGGAATCAGGTGCTGGGTGTCATTAGCACACAGAGCTACGAGCAGGCCGACGTTTACGACGAGGGCCAGGTGGAGATACTCTCGACGATTGCCGTGCAGGCTGCGATGGCCGTACGCAACGCACAACTCTACGGTCGTGCCCGCCAGCGAACTGCAGAATTGGCAATGCTGAATACCATTTCTACGGCTGTCAGCTCGACTCTCGACATGGATCGCGCGCTGGAACTAATCGTCACCTCGGTGGCGTCGCTGGTGGGCTGCCAGAAATCGGCTATCTTTCTGATAGATAAGACGCAGGGTGCACTGAGGCTGGTAGCCTCCAAAGGGCTAAGCGAGGAGTACGTGCAGGTCTCCGAGAGGTTGCCGCTGGATGAGAGCGGGCGGGGCATGGTTGTGCAAGGAAAAAGGCCGATCCCCGTGGCTGACATCCAATCTGACCCGCGCTTTGTCCATTTCAGGGAATTGGCGACGCGGGAGGACTTTCGGGCCTTCGCCGACGTGCCGCTGATCGTGGAGGACGAGGTGATTGGCTCGTTGACGACTTATTTCTCCGACGTGCACCACTTTAGTCTTGCCGAGATAGATCTGCTGACGACCTTTGCCAACCAGGCCGCGACGGCTGTGGCGAATGCTCGCCTGTACGCGAGGGCCCAGCGCGCACTGGTACGCCGCTTTGAGGAGCTTTCGGCGATTGAGGCGATTGGCCACGAGTTGGTCATCACGCTGGACCTGGATCGGGTCATCAACCTGGTGTTGGATTGCGCTGTGCAGGCGACGGGCGCTACGTTGGGAGCCGTGGTGATGATTGACGACCCTGAAGGCCAAAACGGGCGCATCGTTTCGTCCCGAGGCCTTGCCCTGCCGGCGGGTGAATGTCCGATAACCGTAGGACTCATCGGGCAGGCCATATCCACGCAGCAGCCCGTGCTGGTGGAGGACGTAAGCCAGTACCCGGACTATGTGCCGACTTTGGGTGTAGAGAGCGAGAAACAACAGAGCGCAGGATCAGAGTTGGCCGTCCCCATCGTACGCGAAAGAGGCGTATTGGGAGTGATCAACCTGCAAAGCACCCAACCGGCAGCTTTTGATGCACAGCACGCCACCTTCGTCAGGCAACTGGCTACCCAGGCAGCGATCGCTATTCAGAATGCACAACTCTTCCAACAGGCCGCCGAGGGGCGCGACCGATTGTGGGCGGTCATGAACTCTACGCGCGAGGGTATCCTGATGTTGAACGTCGCCGGGCGTGTGGTGCTGGCCAATCCGATGGTCGAAGAATTATCGGATATGAGCCGTGCCGAATTGGAGGGGCATAACCTGCGAGACCTGTTGCGTGACTCTGGCGGGATGCTGGCCGCGCGGTTGGGCTACGAGCAGGAGGAGCTCCTGCGTCTTATGGCCCAACTGCCGACCGGCCCAACTGAATTGGGGAAAGACACATATACGCTCAACGCTCCACGCTGGTGTGTTATCGAGCGGATAGGGACTCCGGTGCTGGACGAGAGCGGGCACGTGTGGGGCTGGATGTTGGTATTGCGCGACGTGACGGAGGAGAGAGAGCTGGAGCAGATGCGGGAGGACGTGACTCGTATGATCGTCCACGACTTGCGCAGCCCGCTGGCCGCGATTCTGGGCAGTCTGGAGCTGATGGAAAAGGTCGTTCGGGAACAACCCCAGGGTAGCCTGCTCGTGCAGGCGCTGGAATTGGCCGCGCGCAGCACGGAACGCCTGCGTGACATGGTAGACTCGCTGCTCGACATCAGCCGCCTGGAATCAGGAGAGATCAAGCTCGACCGGCAACCCTATGCGCTGGCCGCGCTGGTACAATCAGCCACGTTGCTGGTGTTGCCGCTGGTGGAGGAAGTCGGCTTGCAGCTAGAGGTCCAAGTGCCCCAGGATTTGCCGCCCGTGGAGGTGGACGAGAGCCTGGTCGAGCGAGTGTTGATCAACCTGCTCGACAACGCAGTCAAATTCACGCCGATAGGCGGGCGCATCACGGTCAGTGCACAGCCAGGGGATGGGGCCTTTGTGCATTGTTCGATACATGATACCGGACCCGGCATCCCGCGCGAGTATCTGGAGGGCGTGTTCGAGCGCTTTGTGCAGGTACCGGGACGGAGTGAACGGCGGCGGGGCATTGGACTGGGGCTGGCGTTCTGCAGGCTGGCGGTCGAAGCGCACGGGGGGCGCATCTGGGTCGAGAGTACGGAGGGCCGGGGCAGTCACTTTCACTTTACGCTGCCAACGGCGCAGCAAGAGGCGAAAGCCTAGAGAATAACGTTTCACCATTCATTGACTCGTTCTTTCAAATAGGAGGCAGCAATGCAAGCAATCTGGCAATGGGGACTCGATTTCATCTACACCATCCAACTGGCGCAAGGGCCGCTGCTCGATGCTATTTTCAAGGCCATCACGTTCATGGGCGATGAAGAATTCTTTCTCATTCTTCTCCCACTGCTCTTCTGGTGCGTGGACTTTGCGGTGGGGGTGCGCGTGGCCTTTGCCTTTCTTCTCTCAACCTACGCCAACAACGTACTCAAGGGTCTGTTCGCTCACCCGCGCCCGTTCGAACTCGACCCGACGGTGCAACTGTACGACGCCGGGGGATACGGGATGCCCAGTGGGCACTCTCAATCGGCGGTCGTCGTGTGGGGTACCATCGCGGCCGGGTTCCACAAGACATGGCTGTGGGTCGTCGCTATCTTGTTGATGGTGCTGATCGGCTTCTCTCGCATCTACCTGGGTGTGCACTTTCCCACCGACGTACTGTGCGGCTGGGTGGTCGGGGCTGTCTTCCTGGCGGCTTACCTGGCGCTGGATCCGCGTATTGAGACCTGGCTGAAGCAGGCGAGCCTGGCTGTGCAACTGGCGCTGGCCGTAGCCGTGCCGCTGGCGCTGCTGCTGCTCTACCCCCTTGGCGATGTGCCCAAGGTAACGGGAGTGCTGATGGGAACGGGCGTGGGGTTAGCACTGACCAGGCGGGTAGCTCCCTTCAGTGCAGATGGCCCGCTGTGGCAGCGCGCCGCGCGCTTCCTGGTCGGCGCGGTCGTGCTGCTTGGCCTCTACTTTGGTCTCAAACTCGTCTTTCCCGGCGAGGGTGAGCCGCTCTACTTCGCTATGCGTCTTATGCGCTACGCACTGGTGGGGTTGTGGGTCGGGTTCGGCGCGCCGTGGCTGTTCCTGCGGCTGCGATTGGCATCGTCTAGCGAGTAGGGCGGTTTTTCTAACCGCCACTCCAGCCGGGCGACGTTACCGAGATGCAGGCCACCGGGCACACTCGGACACAGTCAAGGCAGCGGATGCAGGCTCCAGGGGCGGGGTTCTCGTAGACGCGGACATCCACCGGGCAGACTTCCTGGCAGCGGTTGCACAGGGTACAGCGATCCTGGTCCACCTGCAGGCGGAAGGAGCTGATGGGGTTGAAAGGCGACCAGAGCGCCCCCAGCGGGCAGACCCAGCGGCAGAAGGGCCGCTGGGTGACGCTCATCCAGGCCAGCACTAGCCCCAGGATGCCGATCTTGACCCAGTACAGCGTGCCGGTCATGGCCCGAACGTCGGCGGAGAGCAGAATCATCGGGATACCCGCTTCCAGCGTGCCCGCCGGGCAGAGTTTACAGAACCAGGGAGCGCGGGCAATCAGCGGGATTACGACGACGAGCAGCGCCAGGACGACGTAGCGTGTCCAGTTGTAGCGATTGGGCAGCCGCAATTTGGAGATGGGGATCTTGTACACCAGTTCTTGGAACCAGCCGAAGGGACAGAACCAGCCACAACTGGCCCGCCCGATGAGCGCGCCGACCAGCCCGATCACACCCAAGACGTAGAGCGGGAACTTGCGGTGTCCGATAAAGCGCTGGATGCTCCCGATGGGGCAGGCGAAGGCCGCTGCCGGGCAGGCGTGGCAATTCAGTGCCGGGCAGAGGATCCCTCTGGTGACGTGCTGTGTAAAGAACGAGTTGAGGGTCAGGGCCGACACAACCTGCATGATCGTTCGCTGCCCTGCCAGCCAACCCCAAAACCGCTGCGCCTCACCTTGTTCATTGTTCATTGGTAACTACTACTCAGCCACCCTTGCGAAGGTTGCGAATGGCCTTGTCGCCGGGGCAACTTTTGGTAGGCAAAGACGTTTTTGGCCCGCAAGTTCTCACCAAACCTTCGCAAGGGTT
>JAUXFI010000054.1 GCA_030620125.1 Anaerolineae bacterium | reverse complement strand
TCTACCTCATACCCATGTTCGCCGTCGCCTTCAGCCGTTGGCTGCTAGATGTGCCCGTTACCCCGGCCCTGGTCATCGGCGCGGCCATCCTCGTCGCCGGCGTGTGGCTGGTCAACCGTCGCTAGGCAATACTCTCACCAGCCCCAACTTGCGCGCCACCTTGGCCGGAGTGGCGCGACGGGCGCGCTGCCATTGCTGGCGCGTCCAGCGCTTGAAACTATTGAGTGGCTTGCGACGCTGGCTCTCTCGCATAGCCCACTTGAGGAAATCATAGTCCTGCCCCTTGATCTTTGGCTCAGTGGGGTTGCGGCGGTAAGAGTCATAGTCGGTGATGCGACTCAGGCCATGCTCGACGGCATAGTCGTACAAGTCGGTGCCAGGGTGGGGGGTGAAGAAAGCCGGGCTGTAATAGTCGGGGTCAATCTCCTTAATCAGCCGCACCGTGTCCAGCACCTCGTCCTTGGTCTCCGTAGGGATACCCATCATGTAGTTGGCCCATACAGAGATGCCATACTTGCGGCAGACGCGGGCGGCCTGGCGGTTCTGCTCCGCCGTCGTGCCCTTGCGGATGAACTTGAGCACGCGGTCGTTGCCACTCTCAAAGCCGATAAAGTAACCGCGCAGCCCGGCCTCGGCCATGCGCGCCACCATATCCTCGTGTTTGACCAAAATATCGGCGCGGCTCTGGCAGAAGAAGGGTTGCGTGAAACCCCGCGCCTGGTACTCCTCGGTGAACTCGGTCACCCACTCGCGATCCTCCGTCAGGCAGTCGTCGTGGAACATGAACGAGCCAAAGTGATATCGCTCGCGCAGCATCTCTAGTTCGGCGATGACGTTGGCGACGGAGCGGCGGCGGGTGCGTTTGCCGAAGAGGTAATCCTCCCCCGGTTTGCAGAAGGCGCAGTTGTAGAGACAGCCCCGCCCGGCGATGATCGTAGCGAACGGCGGTGGCAGTTCCTCGACGAATGGCACCTCGGGCGAGTCGAGATCGTAGCCCCACTTGCGCCATTCGTCCAGGAACAGGTCGCGGTCGGCGAAGGGAATGGCGTCCAGGTCGGGCGGCTCGCCGCGCAGCACGCGGTGAGGGGGCGGATCATCGCCCTCGATCAGCCGCAACAGGCGGGGAAAGGTCACCTCTCCCTCTTGGATCACCAAATAGTCCACGTGGGGGATGCGCAGGGAGTCCTCCAGCGCGATGGTGACGTGGGGACCGCCGATGACGGTGACGATCTCGGGCTTGACTTCCTTGGCGATTGCGATGGCCTGGCGGGCCGGGTTGTAGTCCACGCTCATCATCGTCACGCTGACCACGTCGGGGTCTCGCTCCGCCAGCACCTGGCGGAACTGGTCCCAGCCGCTCAAGGCCCGCAAGTCAATCAGGTCCACCTCGAACCCCTGAGCCTTGGCAGCGGCACTGAGCGAGGCCAGGCCGTGGGAAATCCAGCCCGCGTCCATACCTTGCTTGAGGGAATTGAAACCCCGGCCAGCGATGCCGGGGTAGATCAGCGTCGTCTTGAGAGGCATACGATACAGCTTTGCTCCCTTATCTGTGACGAGGGCGCACATTCTAGCACGGCCTCCATAGTTTGTCAAACTATCACCTGGGAGTCCGGCCTGCTTGCCCCAGAATATTGAGAGGATACGTTTGCGGGGGTTGCCCAATTCTGGAAAGCGGTGTAGAATGACAATCCGTGACAGGAGTCGTGCGAGAGGAAGTGATTCAAATTCCAAATTCCAAATCCCGAATCGCGAGCGTCCGCTTTCAACCTACCGGCAAACTCTACCACTTTGACGCCAGTGGCCACCAGGAGTTGCAAGCGGGAGACTTTGTTCTCGTCGAGACAGCGCGTGGTCAGCAGTTAGGAGAGGTAGTTGACGTGAGGCCTCTGCGTGAGGGGGAAAACAGGCGGGGCCTCAAGCCAGTGCAGAGGCGAGCCACCAGCCATGATCTGGCGTTGCGGCAACAGTGGAAGAGAGACGAGCAAAAAGCGCTGGCTGCGGCCCACGAGGCAGCGGTGCAATTGCACCTGCCTATCAAGGCCGTCACTGCCGAGTACACCTTCGACGGTCAGCGATTGACGCTGCTGTACGCGAGTGAGGAGAAAAAGCTAGACCTTGGCGAATTGCTACGGCAATTACAGCACAAGCTGGCTGTTCGCGTGGACTTGCGACGGATCGGCCCGCGCGACCACGCCAAATTGATGGGGGGCTATGGCGCTTGCGGCGAGTTACGTTGTTGTTCCCGTTTCCTCTCCGAGTTTAGCCCCGTCTCCATCAAAATGGCCAAGACACAAGGGGTATCACTTAACCCTTCGGACATCACGGGGATGTGCGGACGGCTGCGCTGCTGCCTGGTCTACGAGCATGAGCAGTACGCGGAGGCATCCAAGATGATGCCCCGGCGCAAGAAGCGCGTGCGGACGCCTCACGGTGAGGGCAAGGTGGTGAACCTGCTACCATTGAAGGGCATGGTCGTCGTCCAGGTTGAAGACCGGCGACTGGAGGTGCCGGTTGAGGAAGTAGAACTGATTCCGGCATAACGTCTAACAGCGAAGTGAATCAAGACCCGAGGCCGCGCTCATCAGTGAGCGCGGCCTCGTCCAATTCTCTCGTGTGACCGAATAGCGAGCCAGAATAGATATATCATTTTCATTCATCTGATGTATTACATTTGACGCCTGATACATTATGTAGTATAATTATCTCTGACCCCACGGGATATTTGATGCACGTTTGTGAGCCTGGCACGGAGTTGCGCTGATGTCTCATTCGGAACCAGGTGACACCTCAAAGAGCTTGATCTACAAGAAACTGCGTCGTTCCATAGGTGTGGGACATCGCAAGCAGGGTGAGAGACTGGACCTGGCGGCATTGGCCGAAAGCTACGGCACCAGCGTCACGCCGGTGCGCGACGCGCTCCAGATGCTCAGCCAGGAAGGCCTGGTAACGATCAAGCCCCGCTCCGGTTACTTTGTCACCCACATCACTCTAAAGCAATTACGCGACATGCTCGAACTGCGCGAAATCCTCGAAATAGCCTCCGTCGAACGAGCCGCCGTCCAGATCACCGACAAACAACTCGAGCAACTCGAACACGTCCACTCTGGTTACACTGGCAAAGACGATGAATCCTACGAACGTTACATGGACGAGAACCGGCGTTTCCACTGCCTGATCGCCGAGGCATCGGGCAACCGCGAATTGGCGGAGGCATTGGGCCGCTTGCACGACCGGTTGATCCGTTTTATGGTTCTGTGCCGCGTTGGCGAGACGCTGGAGCGCAGGCACGCGCTCGTCATCGAGGCGCTGCGCACCCACGACGTCGCGACGGCCCGCCAGGCCATGCTCGACGAAATCAACGAAACCCGCGAGACTATCCTGGAGCGCGTGATCCAGGAAGAAGGCGCCTTCTGGCGTCTGGGCAACCGGGTTGAGTAGCAGCAAGTCCAGTCAAGGAGAGACAGGATGGAAACGATTCTGAAAGGCGCACGGGAAACTGTGACCATCGGCCCTGAGAAGCCGACGGTGCTCATCGGCGAGCGGATCAACCCCACCGGCCGCAAGCGACTGGCGGCCGAACTGGTGGCGGGCAAGGTCGAGATCGTCAAGGCCGAGGCACTGGATCAGATTGCCGCCGGCGCCGACGTGATTGACGTGAATGTGGGCGCGGCCGGTGTGGACCAGGTGGCGGTGCTGCCCCGCGCCGTGGAAATGGTCCAGGAAGTGGTGGATGTTCCCATCAGCATTGATACGCCCGACCCCGCGGCGTTGGCTGCTGCGCTAAAGGTCTACCAGGGCAAGCCGCTGGTCAACTCGGTCAACGGCGAGGAGAAGAGCCTGAGCCGGGTGTTGCCGCTGGTGGCCGAGCACGGGGCGGCGGTCATCGGTCTGTGCATGGACGACGACGGCATCCCCAGTGACCCGCACAGGCGGCTGGAGGTCGCCTGCAAGATCGTCGAGAGAGCTGAGGCCCTGGGCATCCCCCGCGAGGATGTCCTGATTGACTGCCTGGCCCTGACCGTCGGGGCCGATTCCAAGGCCGCGCTGGTCACGCTGGAGACCATCCGCCTGGTCAGAACCGAACTGGGTATCAACATGACGCTCGGAGCCAGCAACGTCTCCTTCGGCCTGCCGGAGCGTGATGTGGTCAACGGGGTCTTCCTGGCGCTGGCGATTCAGTTGGGCGTGAACTGCCCGATTGTGGACGTAGCAAAAGTACGCCCGATCATCCTGGCGACCGACATGCTTCTGGGGCGTGATGAATACGCCATGCGCTACATCAAAGCCTATAAGAAACGGAAAAGGAGCGCTTTGTAAAAGCCAAACGATCTGCTAAACGCTGATGGTTCCTGTCCACAGGGCAGGGTAATCAGAGGAACGCCGGTAAAAACCCGGGGCTGTCCCGCAACTGTAAATCTGGTGGACAACAACCTTGTCCCCAGATGAGCCAGACACTCTTCCTTCATCGTTTGATCCTGCAACCTTCGCGGAAAGGGAACGGGTTGTCTTTGGACACCCGTTCTCTTTTTTTTCCAAAAACGTAATTACTCAGCTACCTTTGCAAAGGTTGCGAATGGCCTTGTCGCCGGGGCAACTTTTGGTAGGCAAAGGCGCTTTTGGCCCGAAGGTTCTCACCAAACCTTCGCAAGGGTTCTCCTGTCTGTAGTTACCCAGAAACTTGTACTCGAGGAGGCTTGAAAAATGACAGACATCCTGGAAAAGATCGCCTCTCATCTGTACGACGGCGAGGACGATCAAGTTGCCGAGTTGGTCCATGCGGCGCTGGATCAGGGAATGAAACCAGGGAAAATCCTGTCCGGTGGTCTGATCGCCGGTATGGACGAGGTAGGCAAGGATTTCAAGGCGGGCGATCTCTTTGTGCCCGAGGTGCTCATCGCAGCCCGGGCCATGCACGCGGGGATGAACGTCCTGCGCCCGCTGCTGGCGGAGGGTGACGTGCCCAGCGCGGGCAAGTACGTCATCGGCACGGTGGAGGGCGACCTGCACGACATCGGCAAGAACCTGGTCAAGATGATGATTGAGGGCGCCGGGTTCGAGACGATTGACCTGGGGACGGACGTGAAGCCGTCCGTCTTCGTGGACGCCGTGCGCGAGCACCAGCCCAGCATCGTGGGGATGAGCGCCCTGCTGACGACGACGATGGTCAACATGAAGACCACGATTGAAGCGTTGGAGGAGGCAGGGCTGCGGGACGCGGTCAAGATCATGGTCGGCGGCGCGCCGGTGACGGCGGCCTTTGCCGAGGAGATCGGAGCCGACGCCTACGCGCCCGACGCGGCCAGCGCTGTGGACGCCGCCCGGGATATGGTTGGATAGCAAGAAACCAGGTTTTTTCGGAAAGAACCTGGTTTCTCTCCAGGGAGGTACGGAATGGCCAAGAAACGTCGTGGCCCAATCAAGGGCCTGGTGGGCGGCCAGTACAAGCCGCTGACCGATGCCCAGGTACAACGTTTTCACGAGGCAGCGTTGAGCATCCTGGAGCGCACCGGCGTCCAGGTCGAGGAACCGGAGGCGCTGCGCTTGTTCCAGGAAGCGGGCGCGATGGTGGACGGCGAGGCCTCGTGTGTGCGGCTGCCTCGATCTCTGGTCGAGGATGCCGTGGACTGGGCGCCCTCGCGCGTGGTGCTCGCCGGGCGTGATCCCAAATGGGACCTGGAATTAGAGGGCGCGCGGGTGCACATCGGTACCGGGGGCGCAGCGCTGACCGTCCTGGATATGGAGACGGGCCAACCGCGTCCGGCTGTATTGCGCGACGTGGCCGAACTGGCCCGCCTGGTAGACGCCCTTGACAACGTGCACTTTTACCTGATGCCAGTCTATCCCACGGACATGGGCACGGACGAGGTGGACGTCAACAGCTACTACGCCAGCTTGGCCAACACCACCAAGCACGTCCAGTCCGGCGTCTACAGCGTGCAGGGCATCCGGGACACGGTGGAGATGTGCGAGCGCATCGCCGGCGGGGCAGAGCAGTTGCGCGAGCGGCCTATCGTCTCCTTCATCACCAGTTGGATGGTCAGCCCGCTCAAGTTCGCCACCGACGTCACCACGCTGCTGATCGAGACCTGCCGCCAGCGTATCCCGGTGGTGCTCTCAGCCGCGCCGATGGCCGGGTCCACCGCGCCGGTGACGCTGGCGGGGATGCTGGCGCAACTCACTGCCGAGCAGTTGGCCGGGGTGGTTCTGACCCAGTTGACTCAACGGGGAACGCCGGCGCTGATTGGCCCCATCCCTGCCACGGCCGACATGAAAACCGGCCGCTACCTGGGCGGCTCGGCCGAGTTTGGTCTGACCAACGCGGCCATGTCCCAGATAGGCCAATTTTACAATCTGCCCGTCTACAATTCGGCCGGCATGACCGATTCTAAAATCCCCGACATCCAGGCCGGCTTTGAAAAGGGAATCAGCGCGGTGCTGGCCGCTCTGGCCGGGAGCAACTTTATCCACCACGCGGCCGGGATGCTGGAAAACATGAGCAGCGTGGCGGCCGAGCAGTATGTGATCGACAACGAAATCCTGGGCATGACCATGCGCGTGCTGCGTGGCATCGAGGTGAACGACGAGACACTGGCGCTGGACGTGATCGACGAGGTCGGTCCCGGCGGCCACTACCTGATGTCTGATCATACGATCCGGCACATGCGCTCCGAGTTCTACTACCCCTCGGCGGTGGTGGACCGGCAGGGCTGGGAGATGTGGCAACAGGACGGTGGCCGGGATGCGGTAGAGCGAGCCAGGGAGATCGCCCGCGACATTCTGGCAAATCACCGCCCGGAGCCACTGGCCCCAGAAGTAGAGAGTTGGATCCGCGAGCGGTTCGAGTTACAGATTTGAAACGTAAGAGTCACGCATCACATTTCACGCATCACTTTCTTCGGGAGGTTCATTGGTGACCAAACAAATTCCTATCGAAACACTGCATCCCACCATACGGATGCTATCTGATGAACAAATCCAGGCAATTCACCACACCAGCCTGGACATTCTCTCCCAAACAGGCATCGTGATGAAGAACGATGCCGCCCGCCAGCTACTTCTCGACGCGGGGGCCTGGGAGTCGGAAGGGCGGATCAAGATCCCGGAGCACCTGGTGATGGACGCTATCGCCTCTGCCCCGTCGCGAATCCTGATGCACAATCGCCTGGGCGAGTTGACGATGCCGCTGGAAGCGGGCAAGGTCTTTTTTGGGCCTGGCTCCGACTGTATCTTTACCATTGACGTGGAGACGGGCGAGCGACGCAAGGCCACGGCGGAGGACGTGCGGCATTTTGCGCACCTGTGCGATGGTCTCGACCAGATGGATTTCACAATGTCTATGGGCAACCCTTCGGACGTGCCGCCGTTGGACGTTTACGTCCACGAGTTCATCGGCATGATCCGGGGCTCGATCAAACCTACTGTCTACACGGCCAACAATCGGGAGGATATGGATGACATTTACCGTATCGCCTGCGCGGTGGCTGGCGGCGAGACCGAGCTGCATGAAAAGCCCTTCCTGATGCTCTACGCCGAGTCCATCTCCCCGCTCCTGTACCCGGATGAATCGGTGGACAAGCTGCTGTTCTGCGCCGAAAAGGGGATCCCTGTTACCTACCCGCCCTCGCCGAACACAGGCGGGGGAGGGCCGATCACTCTGGCCGGCGCGTTAGCCCTGGGCAACGCGGAGTGCTTGGTCGGATTGGTGCTCACCCAGTTGGTGCGCCGGGGTACGCCCTTCCTGTACGGTATGAACATTGCGGCATTGGACATGAAGTCGGCCATCGTTAGCTACGGCGCTCCCGAGTGGCCGGCGGGCATGGCGGCATGGGCGGACATCGCCCGCCACTACGACCTGCCAATCTGGGGGGCCGCCGGCGCCAGCGACAGCAAGGTGATAGATACCCAGGCCGGCATTGAGGCGACTGTCTCGATCATGGCCGCTTTCCTGGCCCGCTGCAACCTGGTCCACGACGTGGCGTACATCGAATACGGCACAACTTCTTCGATGGAGATGCTGGTCATTGCCGACGAGATCATCCGCGACGTGCGTTTTGTCATGGGCGGCGTGGAGGTCAGCGAGCGCACGCTGGCCCGCGAAGCGATCCATCGAGCAAAACCGGGCGGGGGCTTCTTGGCCGACGATCACACGCTGGACAATTGGAAGTGGGCCCAGTGGCGGCCGGCGTTGATTGACCGGATGCGCTACGACCGTTGGGTGAAGAAGGGCAGCAAAGATATGGCTACCCGGGCCAACGAGCGCGCGAGAGAGATACTGGCCGAGCACGAGGTACCGCCCCTGCCGGAGGAGGCGGAGAAGGTGATTGCCAAAGTGCTAGAGGAGCGAGAGTCCCGTAGGGAATAACATGCAACCTGGACACATGAGACACAAGAGATCAAGGAGGGTGTATGGCAAGTGTAGCACAAACGATTTGCGCTACGAGTGAGCCATCTCGAAAATAAGGAGGAATTATGGCAACGGATGTAACACATACGCGAAGACGAAACGGCCTCTGGCGTGAAATGCTGACCGGATGGGTGAAGGCTCTAACCGAACCCAGTTTGGACGCTTTCCGCGCCCAGAAGGAACAGGCTGACCCGCTAAGGACGGTGATAGGGGTATGCCTCTTGGGCTTGGTGATTGGGTTGTGGGCCGTGGCCGCCAGGCCAGCCTCCCTGGCTACTGGAACAGAGGCTATGTGGGTGGACCTGTTACGGGTCATCTTTTTCACCGAGGCTGATTTCTTCATCATCAGCCTGATCCTGTTCTTCATCGCCCAGGGATTT
The DNA here is from genome assembly GCA_030620125.1 of Anaerolineae bacterium. Next base: position 1,708 of record JAUXFI010000054.1, on the reverse strand, counting down.
GGCGGAGAAGGCAGCTTTATCCAGCAGAGTTACTTGTTGTCTCTCGTCGTCGTGCCTCTGGGTATGATCGTGACCGCCTTTCTCTTCGTGGGCGATAAATTAGGACTGACATTGGCGGCCATTCTGAACCCCTTGAGCCCCATAGGGATCGTGAGTATCTTTGTCATCTTGTTCGGTCTCTATGGGCTTCTCTTGTTGTTTTTCGCCCTGCAGGCCGCCCACGAGATACAGTCCAGCGCGGTCTTTTACACCGTGGGCGCACCAGTGGTCGTGTGGGGCATCCTGCGGGTCGCCTCTATGTTCGCTGCCCAGGAGGAGAACCTCATCACCAGTGAATGGGGCTTCATCGCCGGGCAGTGGGAGAAGGGGACCTTGCAGGAATTGCTGTTGGGCCACATCTGGCTGGTGGCGTTCTCTGTCGCGATTGCGGTTGTACTGGGCGTGGCGATCGGTGTGTTCATCACCTGGCCTTCGCGGCACCCTCAAATCTCTCACCTGGTCGTCCTGATCCCGCTGGCCCTGTTCATCCTGGTATGGGCCGCCTCGTCGGGCATGCTGGGGGAGGGGGTGGCTGAAACGATCAAGGTCACGGTTAAGGGATGGGATCGGTCGCTTATGAGGGTAGAGGGCTTTTTTGCAGCACCGTGCGATATCGTGGGCGCTGTCGCCTCCAAGCCGGCCGCGGTAGGGATGATCGGAGCGGCGTTCACGATCATCTTGTATGCCTTGTTCCTGGCTGGTGAAGCAGTCGGCGAAGTCACTCTCTACATCCTGGGGATCATCCTGACTATCCCCAGCGTGGCGCTGTTCGGCGCAATGATCCAGCCGCTGGGCACCGGCCCTTTTAACGCGGCCTTTGCCCTCATCCTGTACGCCCAACTGCCCATCGTGCGTAATACCTACACCGGCATCAAGGCGGTAGCGCCGGAGGTCACCGAAGCGGGACGCGGGATGGGCATGACCGAGTGGCAACTGTTGCTCAAAGTCAAGTTGCCCATGGCGGTCCCGGTCATCATGACCGGGGTGCGCGTGGCGATCGTTATGTTGGTTGGAATCGCCTCCATCGGCGCTTACATCGGCAACGATACACTGGGCAAGTACATCTTTGAAGGTATCTATCGGGCCCAGGAGAAGCGGTATTTCGCCGGTGCCATTCTGGTGGCCGCCCTGGCCCTGGCAGTAGACTACTTCCTGGGTTGGCTGCAGAACGTACTGACTCCAGAGGGGCTGAAGAGTAGACGAGAGGCAGCATAGCACGGAGTTTAAGGAGGATAAAAATGATAAAGTTCGAGAATGTGACCAAGATATATCCTGGAATGTCGTCCCCGGCGGTGGACAGCCTGTCGTTTACCGTTCCCACTGGGGAGATATGCACCATCGTTGGCCCTTCCGGCTGTGGCAAGACCACGGCGATGAAGTTGGTCAACCGGTTGTACGAACCGACGGATGGGAACATTTACGTGTTAGACGAGCGAGGCGAGACGCGGAACGTGCTCGAGATGGATCCCATTCTACTGCGGCGCAGCATCGGCTACATCATTCAGCAGATCGGGCTTTTCCCCCATCGTACCATCCTGGAGAACATAGGCACGGTGCCTCAAATGCTGGGATGGGGCGAGGCGCGCATCCGCAGCCGGGCGGGGGAATTGGTCGAAATGATGAATATGCCACTCGAGTTCCTGGACCGCTACCCCCACGAACTATCGGG
>JAUXFI010000109.1 GCA_030620125.1 Anaerolineae bacterium | reverse complement strand
CGGCGCAGTTCCGCGGCCCCTTCGACAACCCTGACCATAGTTGGTCCTTCAAATCCACCCTCTGGGGCTACCACGACCGTATCGCGGCCGCCGGGAGCGACAAGCCGCTTTGCATCACAGAGTTCGGCTGGGCGACTGCGGAGGGGTTCGACGGCTACCCGCCAGGATTTGAGTTCGCACTGGATAACACGTTGGCGGAGCAGGCGCAGTGGGACGTGGAGGCGTTCCAGTTGATGCGCAAGTGGGGTTTCGTGCGGCTGGCGTACCTGTGGAACTTGAACTATTCGCAGTTGGGATGGGGGCCAGAAGACCCCAACGCTCCCTACGCGATCATTGACTTCCAGGGCATCGCCCGCCCGGCCTACGGCGCCATCGGCGAGATGGAGAAACCCTGATAGCCAATGAACAATGAACAATGACCAATACTCAATCCGCCTCCAGCCGGCAGCATTGGGGTGACAGATTTGCGCCTCTGCTCCCCGTTCTCTTGATTCTTGGCCTTTTGCTTCTGGCCGTGGGTTTTGGGCTTTGGGGTTTGAGATTTGGGGCTTCCTCCGTTCCCCCCACACCCACTTCGTGGCCCCGCGCGCGCCTGGCGTCTCCCGATTACGGTATGCAGGCATTTCTGTGGTGGGACGAGGAGGCGGCGAAGCGTGACCTGGAGTTGATCCACGATGCTGGCTTCACCTGGGTCAAGCAGCACGTGGGCTGGCGGGACGTCGAGGGGATCGCCAAGGGGCACTATGATTGGTATTTCACCGACCGCATCGTCGCCGACGCGGAGCAGTATGGCCTGAACGTGCTCTTTCGCCTCGACCGCCAGCCGTTGTGGACCTTGCCCCCCGACGATTCTCGGCGCGGTCCTGTTGAGAACCCGCAGGATTTCGGCGATTTTTGTCATGCCTTGGCCGACCGGTATCGGGGGCGCGTGCGGGCCTACCAGGTATGGAACGAGCCCAACCTGGCCCGTGAGTGGCAGCATTGTTCACCCGACCCAGCGGGGTACGTCGAGTTGCTGCGCGCGTGTTACGTCGGCATCAAGACTGCCGACCCGGACGCACTGGTCATCTCGGCCGGGCTTGCCCCCACTGGCAGCGGTCCGCCCGACGTCATGCCCGACGTGGATTACCTGATCGGGATGTACGAGGCTGGAGCAGCGCCGTACTTTGACCTGCTGGGGGTCAACGCTCCTGGATACAAGGCTCCACCGGAACTCTCCCCCGCCGATGCTGCAAATCCAGAGCTAGGGTATGGCGGGCAGCGGTTCTTTTGCTTCCGCCACGTAGAGGATATGAGGGAGATTATGGTCCGCTACGGCGATGGCGACAAGCAGGTGGCGATGCTAGAGATGGGGTGGAGCACCGACCCGCGCCCGGATTCACCGTACCACTGGCACGCAGTCACCGAGGAACAGCAGGCCGACTATCTGGTGCGGGCCTTTCGTTACGCCGAGGAGCATTGGTCTCCCTGGATCGGGTTGATGACGGTGATCTCTATCGCTGATTCCCGCTGGACCGAGGATCACGAGCAGTACTGGTGGGCCATCACCTATCCGGGCTGGCCCGAGACTCGGGTGCGTCCGGCCTACGATGCGCTGCGCGAGATGGAAAAGTGAACGTCAAATCCCAAAGCCCAAAGTCCAAATGATGGTGAAGGTTGACGGCTCTCACGGCGAGGGTGGGGGGCAGGTGCTGCGTACTGCGCTGGCACTGGCAGTCCTCACCGGGCGAGCGCTGCGCGTCGAGCACATCCGCGCCGGGCGTAGAAAGCCGGGCCTTCGACCTCAGCATCTCACCGCCGTGCGAGCGGCCGCCGCCGTGTGCGCTGCGCGCCTGGAGGGGGCCGAGTTGGACTCTCAGACGCTGACCTTTGTTCCCGCTTCCCCGCCTCGTCCCGGTGAATACACCTTCGACGTGACCGAGGCGGCCCGTGGAGGCAGCGCCGGGTCGGTGGGCCTGGTGCTGCAGACGGTGCTTTTGCCGTTGGCGCTGGCGGAAGGAGAATCGTCTCTGACGCTGCGAGGCGGCACGCACGCGCCCTGGGCTCCGCCGGTGTCCTATTTGGAGCACGTCTTCTTGCCCGCCGTGGCGCGGATGGGGGTGCGCGCCCAGGTGGAACTGGTGCGCTGGGGGTTCTACCCGGCGGGCGGTGGAGAGATACGGGTACGGATTGTGGGACAGGAGGGGCCGCTGCATCCCATCGTGTTGACTGAGCGCGGGGAACTCGAACGTATCTGGGGTACGGCGGCGGTGATGAACTTGGCGTCTCACATCCCGCAGCGTATGGCCACCCGTGCCCGCAACGTGCTGGCGGAGGCGGGTCTCCAGGCGCAGGTGGAACCCCGCCGGCTGCGTGGGGCTGGGCCAGGGGCCGGCATCTTGCTCTTTAGCGAGTACGCGCACGTCGTCGCTGGCTTCACTGCCTACGGGCGCAAGGGGCTTCCGGCCGAGCGCGTGGCCGAGGCAGCCTGCGAGCACCTGTTGGCCCATCATCGCTCCAGCGGGCCAGCCGACCCGCACCTGGCCGACCAACTGGTGCTGCCGATGGTCCTGGCGGCAGGGGAATCTCGAGTCGTCACCAGCCAGGTGACGGAGCACTTGCTGACGAACGTCTGGGTCGTGCGGCAGTTTCTGGCGCTCAAGATCAGCATTGAGGGGAAACAGGGATCGCCGGGCACGCTCATTGTGGAAGGTAAGGGACATGATCGAGATCGTCTTTCTGGGCACTTCGGCGTCGGCACCCTCGATTCATCGTGGGCTTTCGGCGCAGGTCGTACTGTACGAAGACTACCGCTTTCTTGTGGACTGCGGAGAAGGGACACAGCGGCAAATCCTGCGCAGCGGCCTGGGGTTCAAACGGCTCAACAGGATCCTGCTCACTCACGGCCACCCCGACCACACCCTGGGTCTGGGGGGATTGGTCTCCACCTTTGCGCGCTGGGAGACGATTGACAGTCTCGAGATCTATGGTGGCGCTTGGGCACTCGAGCGGGTGTATTATTTGATCTACGGTGTGGTGCTACGGGGTGGCGAGTCTGCGCTCAAGATTGATTTCGTCGAGGTGCATCCTGGAGTTATCCTGGAGGATGACACTTTCGAGGTCGTGGCCTTTCCTGTCGCCCACCGTGGGCCCAGCCTGGGTTATCTGTTCCGCGAGAAATCGCGTCGCCCGTTTCTCGACGAACAGGCGGAGGCATTGGGGGTGCCACGGGGGCCTGAGCGACGGCGGCTGGTCGCCGGGGAGCCGGTGACGTTGCCCGACGGTCGCGTGATTCACCCTGACGATGTACTAGGTCCACCGCGGCAGGGCGCGTGCCTGGTTCACGTGGGCGACTCCGGGCGGACCGACAACTTGAAGGCAGTCGCGCGTGGGGCCGATATGCTGGTCATCGAGTCTACGTACTTGCGGCGCGAGGCTGATCTGGCGCGTCGTTTCGCCCACCTTACGGCGGCGCAGGCGGCCCGATTGGCCCAGGATGCGGGGGTGCACCGCCTGGTGCTGACTCACGTCTCGCGGCGCTATCGTGAGGTGGATATTCTCGAGGAGGCCCGGCCCATTTTCCCTGAGACGGTCGTGGCCCGTGATTTCGACCACTTTCGCGTGTTGCGCAGGGACGTGAAGCGTGAAACGTGAACGTAGCGATGACTTGCCAGGGATGAATGGACAAACCGTAACTACTCAGACGGGGGAACCCTTGCGAAGGTTTGGTGAGAACTTGCGGGCCAAAAGCGTCTTTGCCTACCGAAAGTTGCCCCGGTGACAAGGCTATTCGCAACCTTCGCAAGGATGGCTGTAGTTACGACAGACCATAATCGGATGAAACGGGGGGGGGAATATGCCAGCGTATCGTAAGGCCAGTATTCGTGAATTGGCTTTGGCCGCCTACGAGTTGGAGTCAGGCGTCGTCGAGGGGCGACTGTATCGTAGCGCGGAAGACGGTCGTTGGATGGTGGGCGATGTGAACCTGAGCGAGTGGCTGACCAGGTATGAGGGTCAGGAAGTTGTCCTCATCGTTGCCTCGTTGGAAGACGACCGTCCCCTTCCGCCCAAGGTCTGCCGCACCTGTGGCACCGAGTACGTCGGCTTCGAGTGTCCGCGTTGCCGCGAGGCCCGCATTCGCCTGCGGGGCCGTTGAACAGCAGTCGTTGTTTGCCTGGTGAGGGAGGCCGAAGGTTGGCCTCCCTGTTTTTTTTGCGCATGTGGCGGAAATCTATGGAAAACTGACCGGGGTTACCCAAGTACACGGGTGACCTTGGCCCATTCCTCGAGGCTGAGCGCCTGTGCGCGCCACCGGGGGTCTACGCCAACTTTTGTCAATTTTTCCGCTACTTCCTGAGGCGGCTGTTTGAGGCCGGCGGATAGCCCGTTGCGGAGTTGCTTGCGCCGTTGGGAGAAGCCAGCCCGCACGACACGGAAGAAAGCGGCTGTGTCCTCTACGGGCACGGGTAGGGTATCGTGCAGGTCTATCCGCACCACTGCCGACTCCACTTCCGGAGGAGGGTAAAAACTGCCCGATTTGATGCGGAATAGCAGTTGTGGCTTCCCGTAAAACTGTACACTCACCGCCAGCAGGCTCATCTGCCCCGGCTTGGCGACGATGCGCTTCGCTACTTCTCGCTGCACTGTGATCACCACTCGCTGTGGTTTGAGGCTGGCCTCCAGCAGGTGACGCAGCACCGCCGAGGTGATGTAATAGGGTAGGTTGGCGACGACTTTGTATTGGAGATTGGGGATTGGAGGCTTGTCCTGAGCGTAGCCGAAGGGTTGGGGATTGGCGGTACTGATCAAGACGGCGGGGTCGAGGGCCAGGATGTCCCCTTGGATCAGTGTGACGTTATCAAAGCCGGCCAGTGCCTCCTGTAGCAGGGGGATTAGCCGCTGGTCTAGCTCGACGGCGACCACGTGCCCAGCGTTCCGGGCCAGCCGTTCGGTCAGCGTTCCCAGTCCCGCGCCGATTTCCAGGACGACGTCATCGGGGGTCAATTCAGCGGCTGCGACGATCTTGTTGAGCACATTTCGCTCTACGAGAAAGTTCTGGCCTAACCCTTTGCTCGGCCGGATGTTGTGCAGCTTTAGTAGTTGGCGTACGGCCATCGGTCAATCCTAGTTGAGGACGTAGTTGATCTGGCCGGGCACGGGGGTCAGCAGGTAGACGTCCACCCAGCGGTACCAGAGCACCAGGTTATCGTCGTCGTACCCCAGGTCAATGCGCTGTCCCTTGATCGCACCGCCGGTGTCACCGGCGATGCCGGTGCCATATCCGGGTACGTAGACGTAGCTGCGCAGGTTGATCACTCGTGGGTCCACGGCGACGATGCCGTGCCTCATCTTCATCCCCGTGGCCGTGCGGCCGTACCAACTGCTCGTTATGGCCGTGCCGGCTGTGCCAGCGGAGTAGGAGGTCGCCAACATGCGGATCACGCGCCAGTACTCGACCGGGCCGGATGGTGTGTCGAGTGTGCGGACGACGATCTTGGTTCCGTACCCGAGAATCTTTGTCGTGGCCGGGACAGCGACGTATTCGTCCTCGACTGCCCGCGCGATCTCGTAACCGTCCTCGTACCGCACGCGGATACGTCGTTCAAAGGTGCCACTCGCCCCCTCTTGGAGCACTCGCTCGTAGTCAATCTCCAGGTCCGGGTCAGGCTGCCAGGTCGTGTCGAAAGGGATGGGCACCTGTTCTACCAGGAATCGCTCGGTAACGCGCACTATGCGAATCGTGGTGTCTTCTTCCAGGGGGGCTTCGAGTGTAGGGGTGGTATAGTCCTGGCCGGTGAGGATCAGCCCCAGGTCGGTCAGTACCTCGTTCACGTGTTGCCGATGCGTACGGGTGCGGAGTGTCCGTCCATCCACCTGCACCGTGACTGGTACAGAGCGGTCAACGTAGACGTGCATTCCTGCCGATATAGGCTCGCCGAGCCCCGGCTGGACGCCGTCGGCCAGATAGAGTGTCAGGCCAGCCTGGCGCAATGCTTCCCCGACGGTTGAGGCGGTGGTGTAAAGCGTCGTCGCCTGGCCGTCTTCGCTCAACGTGAAGGGGACAGCGCGATGGACTGTGAGACGGGCGGGTTCGGGATCGGCCGTGATGGGGCTGACTGCCGCAAGTTCTCCTTCGATCTCTATCACGTCGTGCGGAGCCAGTGTTACTCCTGCCTCTTTCAGCACCTCCCCGACCGACGTGGCGTGGGTGCGGAGTGTGGTATTGTGCCCGTCGGCACTGACGTGCACCAGGCGAGACCTCCGCACCTCCACGATCAAATCCGGCTCAAGCGACGTGTCCAGGCCAGGGGTGACGATGTCCTTGGGGTACAGGGTGAGGCCAACGTCCGTCAGCAGCGTGGCAACGGTATCTTGGTGGGTGTGTAATTGCTGCTCTTGGCCGTCCACCACCAGCGTTACTGGCGTCAGCGTCGTCTGGTAGGTTGCGGCCAGTGTGCAAACGACGAGTACCAGCGCTGCAAGGGCCTCGAGTCCCTTCAACAGGCCTGGAACATCGTCCCGTGGTGGACGTGTGTGTTCGAGTGGTGTGGTTGTGTCTGTCTCCATACGTTATCGGCACAAGGGAGACGGCGGGTCTCCCGCCGTCTCCTTTGTCGAAGCAATGGTCGTGCACCCCCTGTCGAACCGCGCCACCCGCCTTACCGGGACCAGCCAGCTCCGACCAGGCACTCCTGCGGCGCCCAGAAGGGACTCCTTACCGCTGCTTCCTCCCGGACCTGACGGGGTTCGGAGACTTCTGCCGCGCAGGACCCAATCTTCAATACCGTCTGATCTCGGCAGCATCAGGTGGCCCAGCCCTCTAGGGGGAGTTCGACCCCGCTATGGCGGATTGCGGGTACAAGGCACCGCCAGCTCCCCGTCTAGCACGACCGGCATCATGCTACCGCAGGGAGGGCGAAATGTCAAATCCGCGGCAATTTGCAGAATCCTGGGCACTACAGGTGAAGTAAAACGTGAAACGTGAAACGTGAGGCTCACACAGCTACAATCATCACGTTTCACGTTTTACGCTTCACGTTTCGCATAGATGGGAAGATCGTTTTCTTGGGATTCCTCAGTGGCCAACCGCTGACTGTTCTTGCCTGGGCGGGGTT
>JAUXFI010000159.1 GCA_030620125.1 Anaerolineae bacterium | reverse complement strand
TTGCGGGGGGGAGAGGCCCATAGTATCATGCTTTTTTGAGGGCGTCCTCTTCCCCGGCTGTCTCCGTGTCCCTGAAACGAAAGCGCCCCACCGATGGGGTGGGGCGTGCTTTGTGTCGGGATAGGCTTCGTCGTGAGGCTCAACCGAACGATCAGTCAGAGCCATTGCCTCCCCATTGGGCAACCAACAGCAGCGCCTCTTGGAATTCCCGCAAACTGGCCTTCTCGACCAGCCAAGTGTCGCCTACGCGCCTGGTATCCAGCACCCCATCCTGGATCAGCCAGTGCAGGGTGTCCACGTCGTGGCCCGATAGTTCGGATGCTTTCCGAACTGTCAGCCATTCCGGGGCAAAAACCCAGGAAACCAACGTCACCACCCGTGGCACAGGGAACACCTTTGCTGTACTACTGAAAAGCGCCATTTTCCACCAAGTGACCCGCACAGGACTTGAACCTGTAACCAAGGGATTAAGAGTCCCCTGCTCTGCCAGATTGAGCTAGCGGGCCACGCAGCGGTATTTTAGCACAGGTGCGCGATTGCGGCAAGTTGCTGCTTGACAAACTCCCTCCTGTGGGTATATTAGCAGTAGGGCGGTTGTGCTAACCGCCATAGGGTCGGATAGCAAATCCGACCTACTTTCGCCCCAGCTTTTTGAAAAGATGCGCCTGATCAGGGGGTGAGCATGGCTGACAAGATAAAGTTCGTCGTTCTGGGCGGGAGCAGCATTGCCAGCCCAGAGTTGATAGACGTGTTACTGCGCTCGGCGGGGCAGCGACCACCCATCGAGGTGATGTTACACGGGCGCACGCGCCGCAAGTTGGAGATGGTGGGCGGCATCTGCCGCCAGATGGCCCGTGAGCGACCAGGAGACCTGGAGGTCAGTTACACGACCCGTCTGAAGGAGGCGCTGGAGGGGGCCGATTACATCCTCAACCAGGTTCGGGTCGGCGGGTTGGAGGCGCGGTCGTCCGACGAGACTTTTCCCCACGAGTTCGGCATCCCCGGCGGGGATACGATCGGGCCGGGCGGGTTCAGCAACGCGCTGCGCACCATCCCGGTGGTGCTGAAGCAATGCCGGGTCATTGAGCGGGTTGCGCCCGATGCGTTGATGCTGAATATGACCAACCCCAGCAGTATCGTCCAGTACGCCGTAACCCGCCACTCCAAGGTGCGCATCGTCAGCATCTGCGACACGCCGCTCGACCTTTCGCGTTACGTGGCCAGGGTGCTCGGCGTGGGGTTGGAGCAACTGAGCCTGGACTATGTGGGGATGCATCACTTTGGCTTCATCACCGCTGTGCGTTGGGAAGGGCGGGACGTGATGACGGTGGTGTTGGAGCGGGTGACCGAGTTCCCAGAGTTGGGGATTGACACCGAGATCATCCAGACGCTGGGGGTGGTGCCTTGCCCCTATCTGCGCTACTTTTTCCACCCGGACAGGATGCTGGCGCTACAGACGGGCAAGCCGGTGCGGGCTGAACGATTGCTGGAACTCGAGCGTTCTATCCTGACGGAGTATGCTCACTGGACCGGTGGGTTAAAGCCGGCGACTCTGGCCCAACGAGGAGCTAGTTGGTACGGGGAAATCGTCGTGCCCGTCTTGTTGGCGCTGATCAACGACGCACAGGAGCGAATTGTCATCAACGTGGCCAACGAGCGGACGCTGCCCTTCTTGCCCAGGCAGGCCATCGTCGAGGTGACCTGCATCGTGGGGGCGGACGGGGCAATGCCGTTGAGCGCCAGTCCAGTCCCCGCCGACGTGCGGGTGATGCTTCAGTTGAACTGCATGTACGAGATGCTGGCTGCCGACGCAATCGCCGGGCGCGACCGCAGAATGGCGCTGCGAGCGTTGCTGCTCAGTCCGTTGGTTCCCAGCGCCGACGTGGCCCAGGCTATCCTCGAGCGCATCTGGCCGGAGGGCGCGTAGAAGGCGTCTTGGCAGTGTGAATGATGTAGGAGTCGTCTCCAGACGCCAAAGTCGGGTTCTGGAGAACCCTCCTACATAGAGTCGTTTCCCTCTTCCAGCGCGTCCATGCACGCCACGTTCACCGCCTGGGGGCCTTTCTCGGTTTTTTCGATGATATAGGTCACCCGTGCGCCGTCGGGAAAGACAGGCTGTTCCCCCGGTGCGATGCCGGTGCGGTGGAAGAATATCTCGTCTCCACTGTGATGGACGATGAAGCCGTAGCCCTTCTCTGTGTCGTACCACTTGACGGCCCCTTCGTGAGGGCCGGGCTCCAATGCCACCGCTGTCTTGGGCTTTTGCTCTACCCTCGGTCTTGGCCTGGGTTCACTCCGTGGTTGCGGGCTGTACTCTGCGCGGGTTGTCCCGCTGCAGGAGGGGCATAGCTCTGGAGGTGTGATCTCCTCGCCTCGTGCTGCCTGCCGGCGTTGGTCTTCGATTCTGAAGACGAATTGTTTTCCACACTTTGTACAAATTGCCCACGTGTCCTGATAGGCCATTCTGTGTCCTCCTCAGTTGTTGTCGTTGTCTGCTCCCGGTGGGGGGAGTGGCGTAAAGGCGTTTACTACGGTGTCCCGTCCCCGCAGCGCGATAATGTCCTGGCCTTGCGTGGCACGTCCCATGCGGGGTGCGCTCCGGCCGCGGAGGGTTTTCGCTGCTCCCTTCTCTGTGACCACTATCACTGGGGTACTGGCCTGCAGCACGCAACCCCCTGCCAGTTCCGCGTCGGCTGCGGTCCGACGGGTGGTGAGCACTCCCTGCCCGTAACGGCCCTGGGTGGGGTATTCGGATAGGGGCGTGCGTTTTGCCTTGCCGTCGCTGGAAACGATGAAAAGATCGGAGCGGGGGCGGGCGACGGCCAACGTCACCACGCGGTCTTTGCCGCTCAGCTTGATGCCCATCACGCCTCCGGCGGGCAGTCCCATTGGGCGTACCTCTTCTTCCTTGAAACGGATGGCCCGGCCCCCGGCGGCGACCAGCAGCACCTCGTCCTTTCCTGTCGTCAACGCTGCCCAGCCGAGCGCGTCTCCCTGCTCGACCCCGATGACGACGAACGGCTCGCTGCTCACGCCGGGCAGGTCGGCCAGCGCGACCCGTTTGACGCTTCCTTGCCGCGTGGTGAGGAACAGGTACCCCCCTCCTTCCTCCCCCTCCGGGGGTGGAAGCGGTAGCGCCAGCGTGGCTACGATGGTATCGCGGCGCGTGAGGGGCGTCAGGTCGGCGCAGTGCGTGCCTGCGCCCTCCCAGGCTACTCCCTCGGGCAGTTGGTGGATGGGCAAGGCGGCGGCCTTGCCGTCGGCGGCGAAGAGATAGAGCGTGTCGCGGGTGGAGGCCGCCAGCAGCGCGACAGGCGCGTCTTTGGGACGGGAGGGCACCCGGGGAGGCGCGCCTTCGTCCGGCAAGCGGGCCACCAGCCCGCTCTGGCTCATGGCCACCCACACAGGCTCGTCGGGGATCAGGTCGGTGGTGGTCAGTTGCGCTTTGCCCGCGTCCAGTATCTGCGTGCGGCGGGCATCGGCGTAACGTTCCTTGACGGTCACAAGCCCATCGTGTACAACGCCTCGGATTTTTTTCGGACTGCGCAGCAATCCCGTGAGGTATTTGATCAGCCGCTGCTTTTCCTTGTACTCGTCCTGGATCTTGCGTCGCTCCAGCGCGGCCAAGCGTTTGAGCGGCATGTCGAGTATCGCCTGGGCCTGGACCTGGCTGAGTTTGAACTTGCGGCGCAGGTTGGTGTGCGCGCTGTCGGGGGTGCGTGAGCGACGGATGAGCGCGATCACTTCGTCCAGGTGGTCGAGCGCGGTGAGCAGCCCTTCCAGGATGTGAGCGCGCTTCCTGGCGAGGGCCAGTTCGTACTGGCTGCGGCGGGTGACGATGACCTGCCGGTGTTCCAGGTAGGTCAGCAGCGCCTTCTTGAGCGTCAGCAAGCGCGGCTCGCCGTCCACCAGCGCCAGCATGATCAGGCTAAAGGTGTTCTCCAGCGGGGTGAGCCGGAAGAGGTCGGCGAGGGTCTGTTGCGGCTCGACGGTGCGGGTCAGTTCGATCACCATGCGCATGCCGCGCCGGTCCGATTCGTCGCGCAGGTCGGTGATGCCTTCGATGCGACCGTCGCGCACCAACTGGGCGATGCGCTCAATCAGGCTGCTCTTGTTGACCTGGTAGGGCAGTTCGGTGACGACGATGCGGTGTCGGGAGCGGGTCATCTCCTCGACGTGGGCGAGAGCGCGCACGGTGAGCTTGCCCCGGCCCTGCCCGTAGGCGTGGGCGATGATGTCGTCGCCGTCCTTCTCCGTCCGCCGGTAGATCACGCCGCCGGTGGGAAAGTCTGGCCCCTGGATGAAGCGCATCAGGTCTTCGACGGTGACGTCGTCCAGCTTGCGCCAGTGGTCGAGCATGTAGATCAGCGCGTCGCATATCTCGCCCAGGTTGTGGGGCGGGACGGAGGTTGCCATGCCCACGGCGATGCCGGAAGCGCCGTTGACCAGCAGGTTGGGGATGGCGGCGGGCAGGACGGTTGGTTCCCGGAGGGTGTCGTCAAAGTTGGGGGCAAACTCCACGGTGTCCTTGTCCAGGTCGGTCAGGATTTCGGTGGCGATGGGGGCCAGGCGGGCCTCGGTGTAACGCATCGCGGCCGGCCTGTCGCCGTCCACCGATCCAAAGTTACCCTGCCCGTCCACCAGCGGGTAGCGCAGAGAAAAGTCCTGAGCCATACGGGCCATGGCTTCGTAGACGGCTGTGTCACCGTGGGGGTGGTACTTGCCCAGCACCTCGCCGACGATGCGGGCCGACTTTTTGTGCGGCCCGTCGGGTCGCAGGCCCAGGCCGTGCATGGCGTAGAGGATGCGGCGCTGCACTGGCTTGAGGCCGTCGCGGGCATCGGGCAGGGCGCGCGAGACGATGACGCTCATGGCATAGTCCAGGTACGCTACCTGCATTTCGGCATCAATGTTCACTTGACGGACGGTACCAATTTCCATAGTTTACTCCAGTGTATGA
>JAUXFI010000082.1 GCA_030620125.1 Anaerolineae bacterium | reverse complement strand
TTCTCCTTTGGATGCTCCCCAAGTTGCTGGGGGCTAAAGTAGAGAATACTGTGAAAAAAGGGGGTGCGCCGGTACTCGGGAGAACTGAAAGCACTCTCCCGTTCCAAATCAGAGTATATACTCAGAGCGCGGCGATGTCAATAGGCTAAAGGGACCATAGCGGCCAATTTTCAGCTTCCGAGAAGGTGGCCTGAATGCTTACGTTTGTTCATAGAAGTAGGGGAGTAGGAGCGAGCGCTGACTTGACACAGGGGAGGCTCTATGCTATACAGGGGGCCAGGACTGAAACTGAAGACAGGTGGGCAGCAGGATGGAGGGAGACATGGTTTCTGAGCAGATCATCGTTGGCATTGACCTGGGCGGCACCAAGATCAGCACCGCCGTGGTGGACAGTGCTGGGAAAATCATCGCTCACGACTACCGGGAGACCCGCGCAGCAGAGGGGTTGCAGGCGGTCATCGGGCGTATGCTGGACGCCGCTCGCCGGGTGATGGCCCAGGCGGGGGTGGACCAGGCGCAGGTGACGGCAGTGGGCATCGGCGCGCCAGGCCCCCTTGACGTCGAGGCGGGTGTGGTGGTGGCCCCACCCAACCTGCCTGGCTGGGATCGTGTGCCGCTCAAGCAATTGATCAAAGATGAATTGGGCATCACGACCTTTCTGGAGAACGACGCCAACGCGGCGGCGCTGGGCGAGCACCGCTTTGGCGCCGGGCGGGGCGTGGGTCACATGATCTATGTCACCGTCAGCACCGGCATCGGTGGGGGGCTGATCCTCGACGGGAAGTTGTATCACGGGGTCAGCGGGATGGCGGGCGAGATCGGCCACACTACAGTCATTCCTTATGGGCCGCGTTGCCCTTGTGGAAACCGAGGCTGCCTGGAGGCGCTGGCCTCCGGCACGGCCATTGCGCGCCAGGCACGCGAGCGTGTGGCCCGTGGCGCGCCGACGTTGATCGCCGACCTGTCGGGAGGCGAGCCGGAGCGCATCACGGCGAAACTGGTCGCCGAGGCCGCCGACCAGGGAGACGTAGAAGCGCAGGACATTCTGGCCGAGGCGATGAACTACCTGGGGCTTGGGATGGCCAATCTGGTCAACCTGTTCAACCCGCAACTCATCGTCATCGGCGGCGGGATGACGAACATAGGAGATGCGCTCTTTGTGCCGGTGAGGCGTGTCGTCGGCCTGCGTGCCCTTCGCACACCAGCGCAAGCGGTGCGCGTCGTGCGGGCAGAGCTGGGCGACAACGTGGGTGTGTTGGGGGCGGCGGCGGTGGCGCTGGCGCAGATTGGCTGAGTAACTTGCTGCAAGTGAGAGGAAGAATATGCCCCGGCTGCCCGTTTTTGTGCTATAATATATCTCAGGAGGACCGCCGATGCACAAGGAGGCATATCTCGTCAAGTCGCTTTCTGGCGGCGCTGTGCAGTGCCAGGTCTGCGAGCACTTTTGCGCCATCAAGCCGGGTGAGACAGGCAAGTGCGGCGTGCGCCGGAATACTGACGGCACGCTCTACCTGGTCGTCTACGGAAACCCCGTTGCCGTTCACGTAGACCCTATCGAGAAGAAGCCGCTTTTCCACTTTATGCCCCGTGGCGACGTTCTCTCCATCGGTACCTATGGCTGCAATTTTCGCTGTTCCTTCTGCCAGAACTGGCAGATGTCGCAGATGCGCGATCTGGACGAGCAACGTGACTGCCTGGGACAGCAGTATGCGCCCGAGGCGCTCGTCAATACCTGTCTCAAGGACCACATCTCGATGATCGCCTACACCTACAACGAGCCTACCATTTTCTTCGAGTACAACTACGATACGGCGAAACTGGCCCACGAGCACGGGATCAAGAACATCTACGTCTCCAATGGCTACATGTCGCGGGCTGCACTCGATATGATCGAACCCTACCTGGACGGCATCAACGTGGATCTCAAAGCCTTTGGGAAAAAGTTCTACCGCGAGCAGTGCCAGGCACGGCTGGAGCCGGTCAAACGCAACATCGCCTACATCGCCCGCGAGACTGACATCTGGATCGAGGTCACCACGCTGCTGATCCCCGGTCTCAACGACTCCGAGGACGAGCTGCGGGCGATGACCGAGTGGCTGGCGGAGGTGGATCCAGATATAGTCTGGCACGTGAGCGCCTTTCACCCCGATTACGAGATGCTCGACCGTCCACCGACCTCCACGCCGTTGCTGGCTCGCGCCTACGAGATCGGCAAACAGGCCGGGCTGCGCTACGTCTACGTCGGCAACGTGATGGATGCGGATCGAGAAAGCACGTATTGTCCTCAGTGTGGTCAAAAGCTGATCCAGCGTTACTGGTACAGTGTGAAAGAGTTGTGGCGCGAACGGGGCGTGTGTCCCCAGTGCGGTCACGCCATTCCGGGAGTGTGGTCTTGATCAGCGGTTAGCGACCTGCCTTTGAGATTTGTCATTTGTTCATTTACTCATTTGTCATTGACTTGGAGGTGCCCGATGTCCGAGTTGCCTGTTCGCCAGCCTGCCGTCGCCGGTCAATTCTACCCTGGCAATCCCGACGTGCTGCGACGGACGATCCAGGAGTACGTAGACGAAGCGACGTTGCCTGAAGATTTGGGTCTCGTCCGCGCTGTCATCGCGCCCCACGCTGGCTACGTCTACTCCGGCCCCACTGCCGGATATTCTTTCAAACCGCTGGCAGCGCTTCCTCAGAAGGAATGGACTGTTTTTCTGCTCGGCCCGGCTCACCGCGCTTACCTCCGTGGCGTGGCATTGGGGAATTACTCTGCCTTTCGCACCCCGCTGGGCGACGCGCCTGTCGCCGTTGACCGGGTCGCGGAAATGCTGGCGCGGTCGCCGCTCTACACCCGCGCCCCCGAGTCCCACGCGCCCGAGCACTGCCTCGAAGTCCAAGTGCCGTTTCTCCAGGTGACACTCTCGAATTTCCGGCTGGTGCCTATGCTGTTCGGTGACGTGGACTCGCGAGAGGTGGCGGCGGAACTGGCCGATCACGTCGGCGATGACGACTTGATCGTCGTCTCCAACGACCTGAGTCATTTTTATCCTGATGACAAGGCCCGGCAATTAGACCACGCCCTGCTGGAGGCACTGATGGCCGGCGACGATGTGAGGGTGATGAGGGGCGAGGCCTGTGGTCGCGTGCCCGTGGTGACGCTGATGGGCATCGCTCGCCGCAAAGGTTGGCAGCCCCACCTGTTGGACTATCGCACCTCCGGCGACACGGCGGGCGACAAATGGCGGGTCGTGGGCTATGGTTCGGTCGCGTATACTTGATGGTAGATTGGTAGTCACCAACTCACCACAGAAGGGATGACTACAATGGGCCTCACACCTCAGGAACAGCAGACGCTGCTGACACTGGCACGAGGGACGATAACGCGCGTGGCTCAGCATCGGGAACCGATCCCTGTAGACCTGGATGCTGTGTCGGAGGATTTGCGGCGCGACGGAGCCAGTTTCGTCACACTGACGAAGCGCGGAGAGTTGCGGGGCTGCATCGGCTCGCTGGAACCGCGCCGCCCGCTGGTGCTCGACGTGCGCGAAAACGCCCTCGGCGCGGCCTTCCACGACCCTCGCTTTTCCCCAGTGCGCCCGCAGGAGTTGGACGATCTGCAGGTCGAGATTTCCGTATTGAGCCTTCCTCAGCCGCTAGTTTACGACGGTCCCGACGATCTCATCGCCAAGCTGCGCCCAGGCGTGGACGGCGTGGTCATTGAGCGCGACTGGAATCGGGCCACCTTCCTGCCCCAGGTGTGGGAGAAACTACCGGACCCACACGAGTTCCTACGGCACCTGTGCCTCAAAGCCTTCCTTCCTGCTGACGCCTACTGCCACTCCGGCCTCGACGTGTACACCTACCAGGTGGAGAAATTCAAGCAGGGGTAGTTCCTCTTTTCATACCTGCTGGACCGTTTGCTCATTCGTCGAGTATTTCGTCGAGCAAAAAGACCTCCTCATCTCCGCCGATAGGGATGAGGTATTTGAAACCATCAGGCCCCAGATCGCGTGTCAGCCTGGCCATGATTTGGTCCACGTTGTCGTAAGGGCCGGCGATGAAGAGAGGCTTGCCGTCTTTGCCGCCCAGCGGGATAGGCACGTCGCAGGCATCCGGGTCAGCGTCGCCCAGCACAGGCATGGCATCACGGTAGTCGGGGTCCGGCCTAAAGCCCAGTTCCTTGGCGTATTCGATTGCTTCGCGGATGATCTTGGCCACCAGGTTGATGTCGGCCTTGATCATCTTTTGGTGGGATGTCACCTTTTTTCGCAGTTGCCTGTACTCCCGCCGATCGTCGAAGAGACTTCCAAAGGCGCTCTTGACACCCAGACAACCCAGGTCTACCAGAAAGGTGCCAGAGGCGATCTGTCCAGAGGACGAGCGGCGGGCCACCAGGATTTGCGTGATAGCGCCTTCTTCCTGCCACTCTTTGGTCAGGAGGCACTCGTACAGAGGCCAACTGCTGGAAGCACGAAGTAGGGCGCGAGGGCTCCGCATCGCGGGCTGGCGTTCCCCTCTCTTCTTTTTTCGCCTGGCTATTTTGCGCTGGCGCGCTTTTTGCCGTTGTCTTGCTGACGGTTTGGCCATTGTGTAATCTTCCTGTGTCATCCGTTCATGAATGTCAGTTCCTGCCACCTGCTATGGCTCAACGGTAATCGGGATTTCCCGGTCCTCGGTCGGGATCACCTCGAAGAAGGTGTTGCCGACTTTTAGTGGGATCGGGTTGCCCTCCTCGTCGGTTAGCGTCAGCATATCCTCTCGCTCCCAGCGCTGCCAGAAGGCATCTATCTGCACCCCATCTCGGAAGATGATGGCGCGGTTAGAGTCCCAGAGCGCGAACTGGATCGAGAGCGCGCCGCCGTGCGGATCCTCGACGATGTCGGTGTTCCACTGCGGCACGTAGAGCACCACGACGTTGGCGACGTTGAGCTGCTGCCCGTCGAGGGCGTCCAGGTGTGGGTCTCCATCAGACCAGCGCAGGTAGCGGCCGCTGGCCTCGTCGTAGCGCCATTCGGTGTCCTGCCGCTTCCAGGGGATGTAGATGTAGGTCGCAGGCTCTCCCTCGACTGTCGGTTCTTCGGAAAAGACCATCCCCTCCAGTTCCTGCCGCCCGCTGACGCCGCGCTCCGCCGCCCAGTCGCGCACCAGGGCTGGGTTGGTGAACATAGTGTGTTCCAGGGGTACGTCGCGGCTATAGTCACGGTAAAAGACCGGCGCGCCGACGCGGACGCTGGGCGACGCCACCCAGTCGGGATAAAGGTCCGAGTCCTTGACCAGCGCGAGCACGCCGTTGCTGAAACCGGAGCAGGCGAGAACCGCCTTGTAGATCGCCGGTATCTCTAGGTCAATCAGGCGACCGCTGCGCACCGACCCCGCCCGCTCTGGGTCCTTGCCCAGGTAGACCGCGGTCCAGCGCGTGGCGAACCAGCCCTCGTTGTAGTGCTCAAAGATCAGGTCGGCGCTGTTGATGCCTGCTTGCGGTCGCACGTACTGGGGCCACGTGTTGGCGATCTTGATCGCCACCGGGACTCGCTCCAGGGCAGTGGTGTCAGACATCACCTCGCCGGTGAGCGGGTTGACGTTCTCTGGCCACGGCGTGGGGCTGGGGATGGGAGTGGGGGTCGGGGTGAGAGTGGGTGTGGGAGTAGGGGTTGGGAGCGGAGTGGCCGTGGGCGCGAGGGTGGGAGTGGGCGTGGGTGGCTCCGCCGTCTCGCGACTGCAGCCGCCCAACGCGCCCGAAACGAGCGTCACTGTTGCCAATGCGGCTGTGACCCACGTTAGTGTGCGAAGCCATCTTTTGTGTTCTACGAAGCTCATTCTGGTTTACCTCCGGGGATTATTACAATGCGGCTATTATAGCACAAGGAGGTAAACAGCAAAAGACATGTAACAAACTGTGCCTAGTCCCAATACGGTTCAGATAAGACTTTGGAAGTCTGGCTTGTCCTTAACTGAACCGCATTGTGCTTAATCCCTCGTTGACACATCCATGATGGTCATCCCTACCAGTTCATCTCCACGATAGCGCAACAAAATGCCTTCATCGGTCATCTCGCTATCAGTAGCTTTCTGGGGACGTTGAAAGCTGATGTACAATACGTCGGCTTTTTTGTCGTAATCTACCCAAAATCGCCGACTGGGAAAACGAATCAGGTAAGGCACAGCATCAATGATAGGAGCGGTCGTGGCAGGTATACCTGTGGCAATTGCCGACGTTACTCTCTCTTCCATATTGCTCTCCCAACGGTCAATCGGATGGGAATGCCATCAATAGAATAAGCTATGTCCATTGCTTGCTTTCCTCTAACATAAGGCATCAACTGCAATGGCGACCTTGATCAAGTGAAAGTGACACTCTTGCCTCATTATACCATAATTGCCTATGGCATGCACAGTCGGGGTAAGCATCCTTGCTTCCCAATTCCTTTTGCTGTACAATACCATCAGGCGACGGTCTGCAATTTGTGATCTCGAATTTGCGATCTTTGATGGCGCGAACCTGGTTCATTCCCGGAAAACCTGGCGCACCCGGCGGGCCTCTGGCCCGCTACCGCCCCGTTCAGCCAGTCCGAGCGGCGGGGGCTTATGTGCAGGCGTTTACCCGGCCCGGCGACCTGGTGGTGGATCTGTTCTGCCAGGGGCCAACGATCGCGCGGGAGACGGTCGCCGCAGGCCGCCGCGTGGTGGGGTTCAGCGTCAACCCCTTGCTCCTCGTCGCCGCCCGCCTGAGCCTGGGCCGGCGCGACGCTGGCGCGCTCAACGCCGCCTTTACCCGCCTGGCCGATAGCCCCAAAGGGGACGTGCCCCTGCGCCACCACCTGGCCTCTCTCTATCGCTCTGCCTGCCCGGCCTGCGGAGCGCTGGGTATTGTCGAATGGTTCGCCTGGGACCGCGATGGTAACTATCCTTTCGAGAAGGCGGTGCGCTGTCCCCAGTGCGAGGGTGTGCGGGAAGGGGCGCTGGACGACGAAGACATCGAGTTCGCCCATCGTATTCAGCCACGGGGCCTGGCCTACTACTACGCGCTCGACCGCGTGGCTCCACCTGATCACCCGGCGCGGGAGCGGGCCGCCGAATTGGTCCAGCTCTACACGCCGCGCAACCTCTCCGCGCTGGTGGACCTGGCAATGCGGCTCGAAGGGCTGGAGGCCGACGAGCAAGTCAAGATGGCGCTGACCGCTGTGCTGCTCGATTGTTTCGACGCCGGCAGCAGCCTCGACCCCTACGGTGAAGAGCGTCCGCGCCCGCGCACCTTACGCGCCCCGTCCCGTTACGTCGAGCGCAACGTCTGGCTGTGTTTCGAGGAGGGGTTCTCGCGCCTGCTGGCCGAGACCCCTCCCCCGGCCTCTCCCCGAAGCGGGGAGGGGGGCCATTTTCCTCCCACCGTTGGGCAAAGGTCTCTGACCGGGCCTGTACCGCCCTCTGTGCCTCCGGCAGCAGATGTCGCCGCGCTGGTGCGCGGTGAGGCGCAGGGATACGCGCTGGTCAGTCGCGCAGCCCGGAACGTGGGGGAAATCATCCCGCCTGGCAGCGTCCCCCTCATCTTTGCCGATCCGCCCCGGCCCGACGGCGTCTTCTGGGCGCTCTCGGCGCTGTGGGCGGGGTGGCTGTGGGAGTCGCCCGCTGCCCGCGCGCTGCGCCCATTCCTGCGCCGGCGACGCTTCGACTGGGACTGGCACTGGCACGTGTTGCGGGAAGCGCTGAAGGCGGCCGGGCCGCTGCTCACGACCGCAGGCCACCTGGTCACTCTCTTTTCCGATCCGCAGGACGTGGACGATACGCTGCTGGAATCGGTCTGCCTGGCAGCCAGCGGCGCGGGCTATCTCCTGGAGGGCTGGGGCTACGGCTCTGAGGCCGGCTACCGGCTGGTGTGGCGCTGGGAGCGTGTAGAGGAGCCTACACCGCCGGCCGACGTAAAGACGCTGGAGCGCGACCTGGTCGCCGTGGCGGAGGAGGCGGCGGTAAGCGCACTCCAGGAGCGTGGCGAGCCGGCGGCATGGGCGCTGTTACACGGTTGCGCATGCGCGAGACTGGCTGGGCAGGGCTTGCTGGCGCGCGCGGCGGCGATCCCAAAGGAAGGCCCCCCGCCCCTGGCACTGGTCGCCGACGCGGTCCGCCGCGCCTTTGTTGCCGCCCCGAT
>JAUXFI010000111.1 GCA_030620125.1 Anaerolineae bacterium | reverse complement strand
CCGGGAAAATCCACCCGCGCCAGCAGGTAGGCCAGCGGCACGCCGCAGACGAAGGCTAATACGGTGGCGACGAGGGAGGCGTAGAACGTCAGGTGTATCGAGTCGCGCACCTCCTCGTCCAGGAGCGTCTGCCAGAGGAGGGCCGGGCTGGAAGCCGTGATCGTCCGCAGCAGCGGCCAGGCGATGAACAGGAGCAGCAGCGAGCCGAGGATAACGAACGAAGCGCGCATTTTGTTGGCGAATAGTGCTCTCATGAGACGATGCCAAGCAAAAACCGACGTCCACCTGGAAAGGGGACGCCGGCGTGTTGGCTGCCTGTCGTCCAATCTCCTTTCCAAGTATGGGAGGCGCGACCGTTTCCAGCCACACCCTACCGCCCACCTCCCGTAGGCTCAGCCCTTAGGGGGAATGGGTCGGAGAAGGGACACCTTAATCACTGGGGGCTATTTTACACGATTTTGGTTCAGGGGGCAAGGTTCACTGCCGGACAGGGCACTCGAGTTTCGCCGGGCGGCGCGGGGTTGCCACGAGAGACGGGCGGATGCCGGCAACGAGCAAGTCAAAGATGAGGGATGAAAACTCTGGCAAGCGTTCATCCTGCCCGTCGCGGAGTTGCCGGTAGATGATACCAAAGTCCACCCGCGAGGTCAGGTCCAGCGAGAGCGGAGTGACCGAGACAATGCGATCCACCTTCAGCGCCCGGATGTCGGAATCCGGCTCGGTCTGCCTGACATTCTCAATCAACTTGTAGCCAGGACGGCTCGTGCCGTTGGAACGATCAGGCGCTGTGGAGACAAAGTAGCGGTGATGAGAAAGGCGCGTGAGCCGCCAGGGTGTGTGGGGCATGGCGTCGGAAGGGACGTTGACGCTGAACACATCTACGTCGTCGGGAAAGACGCACGTGAGCCATTGCCGGGCGAACTGCTGCGTGAAAGCCATCGCAGCCGAGTAATCCGCCCCATTCTCGTATGTAAAGTGATAGGCCGAATCCATCTCCAGCGAGACCGCCAGCGATGGGATACCGAACGCACTTCCTTCCAGCGCAGCGCCCACCGTGCCGGAGATCGACACCTCGATGCCCAGATTCGCTCCCGAGTTGATGCCGGAAACTACCAGCGCCGGGGGGCGCGGAGCCAACTCGACCACGCCGTGGACCACCGCCAGCGCCGGGCTGGCGTCCACCGCGTAAGCAGTCACCCGCTCGCCATTGACCTCGCGTGTGGCAAGCTGGATGCGGCCCGTGACGTTGGGAGGCATAGAGCGGCCCCCGCCAGACCACTGGCGGTCCGGCGCCACCACCAGTACCTCTCCCAGCGGCAGAACCGCCTCCACGGCGGCCCACAGCCCTTTGGATTCAATACCATCGTCGTTTGTGACCAGGATGAGTGGTTGTTCCACAGTTAGATACTCCTTGTAATCGGCAGAAAAACAGCGAGACCCAGCAACATACCAGCGATGGTCTGGGCCAGAGTATGGCGGCGCAGCCGCACGCGCGACCAGGCGATGAGCAGCACGCCAATGAGCAACGGCAGGGGCGTCCCCATCAGAAACCACGCCACCGTCGCAGTTCCGGCCGCCGCCGTGCAGTGTACGCTGACCTTCCAGCGCAGGGTGATGACAAAGATCATCGCCGCTTGCACCCACAGCGCGCCGGCCAGGACGACCATCGGCTGGGGGGCAGCGCCGAGCAGCAGCACAAGCCAGGCCAGCCCGGCGCAGACGACGGTAAAGAGCATCGGTTTGATCCGTTGCTGGCGAAGCTGCACGTCCAGGTCGTTGGCCAGGCCCTGGCGCACCAGCCAGACCAGGTAGAGCAGCGGGGCCAAAATAGCGAGGAGTATGTGAATCCCTGCCCACATCCAGGCGCGGGGGCTGGAGAGCATCGAACCATTCAGGGCTATTGCGGTAGCAGTGAGCACAGGCGGGCTGCCGACTTGCGAGATGGCATAGGCCAGTCGCCCACCCCAGGCCTCGGAAATGATGACTACATCCATGTGCGCTTTGTCCTGTACTGCCATAACGACGGAACCTCCGTAAACCACCGTGTTTACGATTTGGCCCTCATAGCAGCAGTATAGTCCAGGACTCTTAAATCTAGTTAAACAGCACGTTAATATTCGGTCAAGGTTTCGTTAATCAGAGCGGCGTCACCGCCAAAGCGTAATTACCCAGGCATCGTCATTCCGAGCAGCCTGTTCTGAGCCTGTTCTGAGCTTGTCGAAGGGACTGAAGGGAGTCGAGGAATGTATCTTCCCCCCACGTGGGGAGGGAGTGCGCCACACCTGCCACCTCCCCCCAGGGCTGTTCAGTTCTAACGAGTTCTCGGCATAAAACGCTCATAGCCCCCGTCCTCGAGGGCGGCTCATGCAACGGAACATCGCCTTTAGGACGGTTTTCTGCCCCAAGACGCCCCCGGGGACGGGGGCTGCGAGCCTTGGAGAGTAGAACTGAACAACCCTGCACCTCCTCCCTATGGGGGGGATTGGAGGGGGGGGGGGAGACAGCCCAATGGCGTGGAAACTGCCTCTACCGTAAACACCCCCCGACTTGTTGAGGAGATACCTTTGGACTCTATGTCGCACATATTCACCCATAGAGACGCCAGCCTCAATGAGGCTGGCGTCTCCTTCTTACCGGGAGATTACTTCCCCAGCGCCAGCGCAGCCAGCATCAGGCCGCCGGCTCCATTGGCCGTCCACTCGGTGTAGCCTTGTTCCCCAAAGGTGCAAAAGCCGATGAAGGGAATGTCCCCTAGAGCCGCCTTGATGTCGGCCCCTACCTGCTCCATCTTTTCCGGCCCCAGAGCCGCGGCCCGGCCGCCGCAGTGGGCGATGATCACCGCCCCGGCCTCACCGTCCAGGTCGTCGAGGGCCATCTTGACCACCTCGCTCGCGCCTTGGACTATCTCGTCCAGCGTGGCCTCCATCATCATCACCGCCGTCCCCTCGGCCAGGTCGTTGCCGATGGCCATGGAGCCGTCCTCGTTGCCCCCCAGGGGGTGGCGTACCCACCACAGGTCGCCGCTGACGTCGCGCACGCCCAGCGGGAAGGGGATGGCGGCGCCCAGGAGTTCAGCGCCCAGCAGATCCTCCGCCTTCATCCCCCGCCACCCGGCATAGACCTCCAGCGCCTTCTTGCCGTCTATCTCTACCAGGGTGCGCTTGCCTTCTACTTTGGTGATGACGCCCTGCTTGCCGGTCGGCTCGTAGTAGCCGGTGTAGCCCGTCCCAAAGGGCAGGTCGGAGTAGAGCACGCCCACCATCACCCCGTTGGCATAGACCTCATAGTTGGCGAACTCTTTCCAAAAGCCCTCGATGGTGTTGTCACCGGCGCTCCCGCCGATCATCGGCACCCGGCCCACAACGTCCTCGATGCCCTTGATGAGCGTCTCCTCCGCGCCCGGAGGGGCGATCATGAGAAAGGCGGAGACGGGGTCGGTCTCGCCCTTGCCGGCCTGGGCAATGGCCGCCCGCACCGCCTTCTGGCCCGCCGCTCGCGGGTCGTCGCCGATCTCGCTCCCGCCGACGCCGAACTCCATCTCCGGCGAGGCGAGGAGCATCACCCCTCCCACGCCGCCTTCCTCGTGGATGAAGCCGCCGGGGGTGAGGATGCCGGTGAAGGAAGTGCAGCCCATGAGCGGGACGTCCCCCAGGGCCTCCTTGACGCCCTTTATGAAGGCAGCCTCGTCGTAATCCACGGTGCAAAAGGCCAGGGCAAAGCCTGCCTTTTCATCGAGTTCCGCCAGGGCCTTTTCGGCCGATTCTTTGCCCGCTTTGTGGGCATCGGCCTCCTCGCTCCAATAAACGCCTGCTTTCAACATGTGTGTCTCCTTTCTTCTGACTATATAGAGATGAACTCTTCCAGACCCAACTTTCGCAGGGTCTCCTCGGTCGGGACGCCGTTCTCGTCCCAACCTCTCAACCTGTAGTACTCATTGAGCGCCTTCTCGAAGGGCTCGGGGATCTTGCCGGCCCTGCCACCCTCTTTGGCGGGTATGAACATCTTCCTGGGCAGTACGTCGTCCTGACGGGAGATGCCATCCCGCACGTTCACCAGTCGCTGGAGGGTAAAGGCCCGCTCCTGGGCACGGATGAGGTCCTCCACCTCCCACTCCCAGCCGGTGATGAGGTTGAAGACGTCTTTGATCTGGGTGAGCGTGAGGGTGGCCCCTTTGACGATGAACTTGCACAAGGTGAGCAGGTTGTAGAGGCCGCTGGCATCCTGATAGACCTGGGCCACTTTGGCAGCGATGTCCATATCGAAGCGGTCGGGCGGCTCGGGGAATCCCAGTTCCGGATAGGCCAGCCCCAGAGCGGCAGCCTCGGGGTCGCCCCTCTCGTGACAGGCCCCCCGGGTGCCGGTGGCATAGTTGACGGCCAGGCCAAACACGGCGCGGGCGTCGTGAGCCGGAAAGTCCAGGTTCTTTACGTGGACGATTGATCCCTCCGTGCCTTTGCCTATCCTCTTTGCCGCTCCCACGATCCCCTCGGAGAAGAGCGCGCCCAGCCCCTCGCCGGAGGCGACCTGCTGCACCAGCTCGATCAGCACGTCGCCGTCTCCCCACTTTATCTCCAGGCCGCCTGTGTCCTCCCTGGTGATGAACCCCTTCTCGTAGCACTCCATCAGGAAGCCCGCGAATGCCCCGGCGGAGACAGAGTCTATCCCCTCCCGGTTGCAGACGTCGTTGGCCTTGGCGACGGCCTTGACGTCATCCACCAGGCAGGAGGCGCCCAGCATCCCCAGGGATTCGTACTCAGGGCCGCTGCCCTCCACGGCGTATTTGGCCGGCTCCTCCACCACGATGTGGCGGTGGCAGCCAATGGGACAGTTCGTGCAGGGCCACGGCTTGGCGTTCAGCACCTCCGTGTAGTGCGGCGTGCCCAGCAGCCTGGCCCCCTCGTGCCAGACGTCGCCCGTCCAGTACTTGATCGGGGTATCGCCGATCTCCTCCAGCGGTACGATCACTCCGGGCGTGCCCGTCTCCCGGAAGCCGGCCCCGTCGCGCTTGATCTGCCGCATCAACTCTTTGGCAAAGGCCCGCGCCTTTTCCCGGTTGAAGACAGGCGTCTCCTGGCGGCCATAGACGGCCACTGCTTTGAGGTTTTTCGAGCCCATCACCGCCCCTGCCCCACCTCGCCCGGCGAAACTGTGTCCGTCGGCGACGATGCAGGCGATGGGGTTCATCCTCTCGCCCGCCGGGCCAATGGTCACTACGCTGGCCCTGGGCTGGCCCAGGTCGTCCTTGATCGCCTCGGGAGCCTCGACGGCATCCATCCCCCAGAGGCGGGCGGCGTCCCTGATCTCCACCCCCTCCTCGGTGATCCACAGGTAGACCGGCTTCTCGGCTCGACCCTGGATGACGAGCGCGTCGTAGCCGCAGCCCTTGAAGAGGGGCGCCCATCCCGCCCCACCGGCAGAGTCGAGGAAGGTCCCGGTGAGGGGCGACTTGGTGACCACGCTCCACTTGGCGTTGCCGGGGAGAGGGACGCTCTGGAAGGGGCCTATGGCAAAGATCAGGCGGTTGTCGGGGGAAAGAGGGTCGAGTTTGCCGGGTGTCTCCTGGAGGAGCACCCTGGCCCCAAAGCCCGCCCCGCCGATGACCTGCCGCCAGACCTCCTCGCCGACCCCCTCGGAGGAGACCTTGCCGGAGGTCAGGTCCACCCTCAGAATCTTGTTCCAATATCCGTTTTCCATACTTGTCTCCTTTCCTGCTCTGTGATGGCCCGGCGCATTTGTCGCCGGACATGTCCGGTTTGGTATGATTTTACTCTCTTTTTTCCGATTAGCCAAATCGCAGTGGGCTTGTGCAGCGATTCGTCATCGTGGGGTAGACGTGCTTTTCTTCTTTACTCGTCCCCCTACAATCCTCCGTGCTCGATATTCCTCATAATTACGCTCAAGTTTGGGGTCATTGGCGTTCAAATGACCATTCCGTCCGGGACGATAGCGTTCTTGGGCACAATGACGAGGCCATCGCGGATGGCATAGTTCTCTGTCTCCACCACCTCGACAACTTTCGGATGCGGACGAATGATAACATTATGACCGATGCGGGCATTCTTGTCAATGATGGCTCCCTCGATAGTGCTGCCGGAGCCAATGCCCACATCCGGTATGCCCTGCTGCCGGTTGGCAGCCCGGCTGGCGTCGTCCTCGTAAAAGTCGGCGCCCATAATCACCGACCGGGAGATGCGCACACCGGGCCCGATGATGCTCCGCAGGCCAATGACTGAATCGTTGATGATGACGTCCTGCAGCAGGCAGCCGTCGGCCAGCAGGACTCGCTCCAGGTGGCAGTCATCGGTGCGTGTGCCAGGCAGGTAGCGGGGCCGGGTGTAGATAGGGCGCTCCGGATCATACAGGTCAAAGGGCGGATCCGGCAAGGCCAGGGAGAGACTGGCCTCGTAGTAGGCGCGCGCGGTGCCGATGTCTTGCCAGTAGCCTTCGAAGGCGTGGGCGTAGACTTTGTGGCTCTCGATGGCGGCCGGCAGGATGTGCTTGCCAAAATCGCCTTCCTCGTGCGTCTCTAGCAGCGTTTCCAGCACGTCGAGTTGAAAGACGTAGATACCCATAGAGGCCAGGAACGGCTTCTCCGGGTCGTCTCTGCTCGCCATCTTGTCCAGACTCTTTCCCTTGGGCTTTTCGGCAAACTCGACGATGCGCCCGGCCTCGTTCACCTTGAGGATGCCCAGGGCCGGGGCAGCGGCCCGCGTCACTGGCTGCACGGCCACCGTCACGTCAGCGCCGTATGCGCGGTGGGCGGCGATAAAGAGCCGATAGTCCATACGGTACAGGTGGTCGCCGGAGAGGATGAGCACTTCTGAGGGGTGGGCGGTACGGATGTGGTTCAGTTGCTTGCGGACAGCGTCAGCGGTGCCCTGGTACCAGTCGGAGGCCCTGGCGTTCTGGTCAGCGGTCTGTTCGGCGGCCAGGACGTACACCCATCCGCCGCTAAAGGTATCGAACTTGT